>CBDUIU010000199.1:0-7037 GCA_965367335.1 uncultured Saprospiraceae bacterium | reverse complement strand
TGCTGATAAAAAACCATATAGTAACCCAAGCCTTCCAAACACCATTTCTTTTCAACGGTAAAAAAGTATAAAAAATCGGAATTCAGTGAATTTCGAAGACGATCTTCCTCAGGACTTTGTACCAGGTACTGTTCAGAAAATTCAGGATACCGTTCAAAATTAATATCCTGTCGTCCAAAGAATTTAGCGACCTTCTGAAAAAAATCTTCCGGACGTAAGTAAAACTGAGGTAAGTCCAGTTTTTTGCTTTGGATGAAAAAAACGCTTTGACTAACCCGATGGTGAGAATTTCCAGCACTAATGACGTATTGGTAATCAAATACCTGCATATCAAAATCCTTGGGCTCATCTTTGTGGCTTAGAATATTTTTGATCTTCCGGGAATGTCCTCGCCGGAATAGCTTGAAGTCCCGCATCAAATTGATCAACCCGTATTCATCCTTGGGAGAATATTCAAAGCCCATTTCTTCCGCTAGATCTCGGAAACCATTGTTTCTTTTCTGAAAATAATTTTGCCAAAGTCCCATGCAACAGAGATTGATGTTTTGATGTTTAAGTGATTGATGGTCCAAAATAACAGTTTAGCTTATCCAAACCAATAATTATCGAATTATACTGTACTTTTGCCGACCAAATTAAACACCTATTTAATAAGCAATTATATTTATGCAAGAACTAGAAGCAAAAAAGGTATCTGAGTCAAAAACCATCATGACAGAAATGATCATGCCCAATGATACTAACCCAATTGGCAACCTAATGGGAGGCAATTTGATGCGGTGGATGGATATTGCAGCAGGGATCTGTGCGGGCAAGCACTGTGAACGTCACGTGGTCACTGCTTCCGTTGATCATGTGTCCTTTCAAAAACCCATTGGGCTGGGAGACGTTATAACGATTGAGGCGTCCGTTACCCGGGCTTTCACGACTTCCGTTGAGGTCTATGTGGAAGTTTTTGCAGCCAATATCAAAGGCAAAAACAGTCGTCGCTGTAATCATGCCTATTTTACCTTTGTAGCGCTGGATGATGATAAGAAAAAACCGACTCATGTACCCGCTGTCATTCCTTTAACCAGGGAAGAACAGAAGTTATTTGATGATGGTCAAAAACGCAGGGAGTTGCGACTGTTGCTCAGTGGACGGATCAAACCGGAAGAAGCTTCGGAAATCCGCAGTTTGTTTACTGCCGCCGCTAAGCATTTATAAACAAATAAAGCAGTAATGAAAAATACAATCCTTATCCGGTTGATCATCTTTCTGGCCGTCTATGTGATTCTTAGGTTTTACGGAGGTGAGCTTGGGTACAAAATTTTATACCCTATCGCTCAGCTGGTTACTTTTCTGCATGAATTTGGACATGCGCTCGGGGCCATCATCACCGGTGGTTCTGTAGATGCGATCCAGATCAATTCGGATGGTAGTGGTTTTACACGTACCATCGGTGGATCAAGGGCCATTATTCTTATGGGAGGTTATCTAGGCTCAGCAATTCTCGGGAATATCTTGTTTTTTATTGGTGCAAAACGTCCCCAGGCTTCTAATTGGACTTTAAAAGCATTGGCAGTCATCATGGCATTTACCGGTATTATGTGGTTCAATTCTTTGTTTACAACTATATTGTTAGGTGTATTTGCTTTCGTTCTGTTCTATATTTCAAATAGTAAACTTGGCCGCGAAGTATTAATGTTTTTGGGTTTAGCTTGTATACTTTATATCATTCAGGATTTCAATGTCGGCCCAAGTTCTGACCTTCAGGCTTATGCGGACATATTTGTGATCATCCCGGTGGCAATCTGGATGTACATTTGGCTGTTTATTGCTTTGTTTTTGACTTTTATGAATCTCAGGATCATCTTTAGAGGGAAAGAGTCAATCGTGGAAGGAGAGTAGGAGGGAAGAAGAAGCTAAGTTTAATAGGCTGATAGCCAGCTGTTTAATACTGCCTTTTTTATTGATCTAATATCAAACGGGCAGCTCGGTCTGATGCGCCGCCATCGCCCAGTTTTTCCCGAATCAGTTGATAGTCATTTGTAATCTGTGTTCGCCTGGAGTCAATCAGTAATTCCTCCAAAGCTTGTTTAACTCGCTTTAGGTTGAAGTGCTCCTGGATCAATTCTGTTACCACCTCTTTTTGGGCAATTAAATTTACCAAAGAAATATAGTCTACCTGGACAATTCTTTTGGCTATTTGAAAGGATATTGCATTGCCTTTATAACAAACGACTTGTGGAACGTTAAACAAAGCTGTTTCCAGGGTAGCAGTGCCCGAAGTTACTACTGCTGCTCTTGAGTGTGCCAACAATTGATAGGTCTGTTCAAATAAAACAGGTAAGTGAATGCCTGTCTTTGTCATGATGTCCTGATAAAAATCAAGGGATTGACCGGGAGCTCCGGCAATGACAAACTGATGGTCAGGAAATGATTTACTGATGGTCAGAAATATGGGCAACATCGTTCTGATTTCCTGCTTACGGCTCCCTGGTAAGAGGGCGATCAGTGGAAGCTCAGGGTTTGGATAGGATTGACGAAAATTGAGGTCTTTTTTAAATGATAGGATATGATCTAAAAGCGGATGTCCAACGTAAGTAACTTGTTGATACCCCTCTTTTTTAAAAAATGTTTCTTCAAAAGGCAAAATGACTAACAAGTGATCTACGGATGATTTAAAAGTTTTGATTCGTCCTTTTTTCCAGGCCCAAAGCTGCGGAGCGATATAATATATAACCTTAAATCCCTGGGCTTTCGCCCACTTGGCCATCCGCAAATTAAAGCCGGGGTAGTCTACCAGCAGAATTACATCCGGTTGGAAGTCAAGAATATCCGCTTTGCACTGATCAAAATTTCGCAGAATAGTTCGTAAGTTTTTAACCACCTCTACAAAGCCCATGAATGCTAACTCCCGGTAATGTTTGCGCACTGGGACTCCGGCTTTCTCCAGCTGATCACCGCCACCCCAGCTTCTAAACTCAAGTGATGGTTCTCGCGCTTGCATAGCGTTGATCAGCTTGGCTGCATGTAAGTCTCCTGAGGCTTCACCAGAGAGAACGTAATATTTTCGGGCTTCATTCAAGCTAGATCAGTTTGACGCCATAGATGAATACCCAGGCGAAAGCATAGATGATCGTAGGAAAGATGATCCCTCGCATGGTTTGCACCGTCCAGCGCGAATTGTATAGATAGAAAGGAATGAGGTTAAGGCAAATGGCTAAAAGTCCTATCGTCCGCTCCCGAAAATTTTCACTCATATTTTCGTTGCTGATAACCCCTGCTCCATCCATAAAATCGTATAGTTCCAAAAGTAGGGCAAAACCGACAAATGGAATAAAGGTACCGAGTGCAATACCGACTAATATGGAGTTTTTGCGCAGCATATATCATCAGATTTTTGGTAAATATAAACTAAAATGCAGAAGGTGAGGCAAGTCATGGACTCCAAGGGAGAAACTTATGCTTCTCATCCTAATGACAATTAATTTTTAGGGAATCTAGGAAAATCGCATAACTGTTATCGCTTTTTTATTTACTCGTTTCAGCTTTAGCGTAAGCTTCCATTCCTTTCATTCCTGCTATTCCCGGATAATTGGTCAGGTCATGGCCAGAAGGTACAATTGAGATGAACCCTTCTTCCAGCGCTTTAATATCTGTGTCAGCACCATTATCATCATTGCGAAACTTACCGCTGAGCCAGTAATAGTTTTGACCGCGGGGATCCTTAGCTTCAGTAAAGGTTTCTTCCCACCGGGCATCTGCTTGCCGGCAAACACGAAGGCCTTTGATCTCATCTTTGGCCAACCGTGGAATATTAACATTGAGTAAATTACAATTACCAGCCATTCCATTTTCTAGCACATAAAGTATGATGGAACGAATATATTCTTCCGCCGCATTAAAATCCGCATCCCAGGAATAATCCAAGAGGGAGAAACCAATTGACGGAATCCCTTCCAGGGAAGCCTCCATCGCAGCCGACATGGTACCGGAGTACAAAATATTAATTGCAGCGTTTGACCCATGGTTAATACCGGATAGGCAAAGATCAGGTTGCTGATCCTTAAATACAATATGCTTAGCTAATTTCACACAATCAACTGGTGTGCCGCTGCATTCATAAGCCTCTATATCATCAAAAACCTCTACTTTGTTCAATCTTAAAGGTTCTGTTATCGTAATCGCATGACCTTGTCCGGATTGAGGTGAATCCGGTGCCACTACCACCACAGTTCCTATTTCCTGAGCAATGCGTACCAACGCTTTAATGCCTGGTGCTACGATTCCATCATCATTTGTTATTAAAATCAAAGGTTTGTCCATATGTATCGATCTGTTTGATAATTGTGTAAATTAAAATTGAATTACTTCTTGCCCCCCCTTTGGCCCCTTTCCCCCCTTTTCCCCCTTTTCCCCCTTTTCCAACCACAAAAGTAACCAAACCATATCAAGGGAATGTAAAATTTTCTAAAAACCTAATGAGAAAATTCAATTAACAACCATTTCTTCGAAAAGCTGTTTTAGCTTTGTAAAAATTAAATATTACATGGCAGTACAAGGCAAAAAGGGTATTTTATTAGTCAACCTGGGAACACCGGACGATCCCGGAAGAGGAGCTGTATATCGTTATTTAAAAGAATTTCTCCTGGATCGCAGGGTGATCGACTATTCCTGGCTAGCCCGGAATATGCTCGTGCGGGGACTTATTGCGCCATTTCGGTCGGGTAGTTCGGCCAAATTGTACCAAAAATTATGGACACCCGAAGGCTCGCCATTAAAGGTTTATGGAGAAAAACTGACAGCGGGTGTTCAGGATCTTTTACCAACAGAATATGTGGTGGAACTGGCCATGCGCTATCAAAGCCCCTCAATTCCTGTCGCGATTGATAAACTTTTGCAGCGGGGTGCTTCCGAGTTAATTGTAATTCCATTGTTCCCACAATATGCTTCCGCTACCACCGGTTCGGTCCACGAAGCAGTGATGAGTTATTTGGCTAAACAGGAAATTATCCCGCAAGTTAAATTGATTAATTCCTATTACGACTTTGAACCAATGATCGATGTTTACGTGGAAAATGCAAAACCATTCGACATCAACTCCTACGATCATATTTTGTTTTCTTTTCACGGGCTTCCTCAGCGGCAATTACGCAAGGCAGATCAACATGATCACTGTTTGCAAGGAGAAAATTGTTGCAAAACGATCAATTTTAAAAATCAATATTGTTACTCAGCTCAGTGTCATGGTACAGCTTATGCCATTGCTGAAAAATTAGGGTTAAAGGAAGGGGAGGACTTCACGGTCTGTTTTCAATCTCGCCTCGGTCCTGAAGCTTGGGTACAACCTTACACCAGCAAAATCATTGAAGAACGTGCAGCAAAAGGCGATAAGCGATTATTAGTTTTTTGTCCAGCCTTTGTCGCGGATTGCCTGGAAACGACTATTGAGATTACCGATGAATACCTCGAAGAATTTACTGAAGCAGGTGGTGATCATATCGATTTGGTGCCTAGTTTAAATGATCATCCCAAGTGGATTACTGCAGTACGGGACATGATCGTGGGCGCTTAGATATTCCCATTGGAGGTGGCAAACAGTATCAATATAGTTGTTGATTTTCAAGTGATTTTTAGGTAATATCAAGACTTAATTGTACTTTTGCGCCGTTGTAAAGAAAGCGTTATATGGAGAATATTGAGGACAAGCGATGATCACATCCTAACCTTCCACAGTCAACATGTTGGTTTCTATAAAACTACTCGTAGGAAGGCTCCCAATTTGTTATTTTTTCCATTTATGCTCAATTATTAGCTGTATATGGCCATAAATTGATGATTGGCTAATTTTGTATTTAAAATTTTGAATCATGAAAGACTATTCAAAAAAGCACTTTACATACGGTAAAGGAAACTACTATTTAACAATTAAAGATTTTCCTCGCAATATCGTATTATTCAGGAAATCAAGAGAAGACGCGCAATATGTCTTTAATCGTTATAGAAATGAAGGAAAAGCAATTGAATGGTTGGGATGCTGGAACGGTAAAAAGTTTGAAGATGCTTCACCTACAGATTAGACCAATGAATTAGTTATAAAAAAAACGCGAGCTGCAGGACTGTAGCTCGCGTTTTTTATTTCCGAAACTGACGAAATTATTGCCTATTTCTTTTGATAAACCTTATCCGTATTATTTTTGTTCATAAATTATCTGCCCTAAAACCACGGTAATTGGCCCTTTTTTCAGACCTTTGTAATACCTAATAAAATCATTAGCATGACTGGCATGACCGATAATACACAACTAGTGAGCGAAGATATCAGCACAACACAAGAAACACAACTCGATTCTATTGAAGAGGCAATCGATGCGATCCGTAAAGGCGAAGTAATTATAGTTGTAGATGATGAGGACCGGGAAAATGAAGGTGACTTCATTTGTGCGGCTGAGTGCGTCACTCCGGAGATTGTCAATTTCATGGCAACACATGGCCGCGGCTTAATCTGTGCGCCTATTGATGAAAACCGTGCCGATGATTTAGGCCTTCGAATGATGGTAACAGAAAATACGGCGCTGCACGAAACTGCCTTTACCGTTTCTATTGACCTTATTGGTCAGGGATGTTCAACGGGTATCTCCGCACATGACCGGGCGAAATGTCTGCGTGCACTAGTTGATCCGGCCACGAAGGCGGTGGACTTAGCTAAGCCGGGGCACATTTTTCCGCTGCGGGCCAAATCCGGTGGTGTACTTCGGCGTACCGGCCATACAGAGGCTGCCATTGACTTGTCTCGTCTAGCGGGGTATTCTGCAGCTGGTGTGTTGGTAGAAATTCTCAACGAGGATGGCTCCATGGCACGGTTACCGGATTTGCTAAAAATTGCGAAAATACACGGACTAAAGATTATTTCGATCAAGGATCTGGTGGCTTATCGCATGCGCACCGAACGGCTGATTCAAAAGGAAATGGAGGAGAAAATTGACAGCCGCGATGGGGAGTTGGTAATTCATGCTTTTACTCAAGTGACTACAGGTGATCCCCACCTGGCT
>CBDUIU010000198.1:0-7064 GCA_965367335.1 uncultured Saprospiraceae bacterium | reverse complement strand
TCCTAAGGTATCTACAACTTTGATCAACTGAACAGAATCAAACACAGTACCGGAGCACCAATCTAATACGGTCCAATAACGCAACACTTTAAAACAACCGTTGCTTTCTCCTACCGTGCAATGATTAATTCTAAGGTCTCTAAAGGTCATTTGAATGCCAGAACAAGCACCGACAGTTGGACGGCCTGTGCCTTCCCATTTGACACTTCCACAAGGGTAGTTGACAGCATCAGGTGAAGGATGTCCAGCAAAAGGGCCGGATTGGATCACATTCCAACCTAAGATAGGTCCGCAGTTGCCACCTTGTGTGTCGTCTCTGCGATCTTCACAATTTAAGGCGTTTGCATCTACCTTGTTTTCAGGGAAATCAATTGAGGTAACCGCAGGGTTTTCCAAATAGATAGTATCCTTACAACTGGCTTTATTCCTGGAGCCATCTTCAATTTCCCACATACGGAAAACAGTTTTGTTGAACTGTCCACAATTGGACGTTTCAGAACGCTCTCTCAAGGTCAAGGTAGCAGGCCCACAAGCATCAAATCCGGTAACCGTCCAAGGACCCAGGTTGGGGTCCGCACCAGGAGCCGGAGTAATAACGATATTCCCAAGTGCAACCTCCAGGCTGTCAAATGGAAAGTGAGTATTGCCTGGAGTGGGTAGAACTGAACAATCAATGGTGTCGTTTCTACATACCAAAGAATCGATCAATTTGTCTTCCACTAAGATCTCACCCCAACAAGATTGGCGGGAAGCAGGATCATAGACAGTGACAGAGAGGGTTTGGCCTACATAGGCGGAAGTAATAGTCGTACCAGTTAAGGTATCGTTGCCCGGAGCTACAATGATGACACCAAGAGACAAATTGGGGCCACAGCCCGTGCTGTCAACTAACATCATGTTTACGGTAACTTCACCTTCGCAGTTCTCATCCAGCGTAAGGTGAATTAAATCCTCACAGCCCATTTGACAGGCGACTTGAGGGGCGTTGTCGTTATTTGCAAACATCATGTTTGCAGAAAAACACAACATGGCCACAACGGACCACATCCACGAGAGTTGTTTCCTTGCGGAATTCATGGGATAGGGGGGTAAATACAACTTCATGATAATGATTAAAGGTTTTGTAAATAAATAATACATTAGAGAATAAAATATCAGCCCATACAGTATACATTAACTGTATAGGAACTATTAGTACCAATTAGAGAACCAAGGATTGAGGCAATAGAGTTGTATGTTGTTTGTTATAGTAACAAACATACAGGGACAAACCTAAACCTGACGTTGGTTGTCATTGTGACGTTAGTCTTAATACAAAAAAGTTGTTGCCGGAGAGTAATGGCGCAGAATGGAGCGCACTTGTTTTGTTAAAACGAGTTTGGGGTGATCTCATGCAAAGCATAAAATACAACCCAAGGTAAAATTAATTTACCCCGGCGAATCGGTTTGTGGGAATGTCGATCGGTTTTTGATAAGCCAACTATTTTTTAAATGGCTGTTGACTGTATACCAACGTTGAATTGTTGGCGTATGATCGGTTTTTGGTAAGAAATATAGCGTAAACTATAAATTATATATTTGCAAATATAATGCCATTTTATAATACGACGCAAGTAGTATTGTTAAAAAAAGCATATAAATAGTTCTACTTTGAATTATTTGTTTTGTTGCAGGGGAGGAGCTGATATTTAAAATTTAATCTTAAAACAGCTATTAGTGGAGGGGTAGAACTAAAAAAGCAGCTCTCCAATCAGAGAGCTGCTTTTTTAGTTTTTATAAAAAATTTATTGATCGTGAGCAGCAATGGCTTCCCGATATTTCTTTAATTCATTCTTCACTACGGGAGCGAGGAAGACTAAACCAAATATATTAGGAAAACACATGGCGAAAATCATCATGTCTGAAAAATCAGTGACATTGCTCAAAGAGGCTGCTGCACCTACGATTACAAATAAGCAAAAAATCGTTTTATAGATCAGTTCTACTTTTTTTGATTTACCAAAAAGATAGGTAGCCGCTTGTGTGCCGTAATACGCCCAGGTAATCTGTGTAGAAAAAGCAAACAAGATCACAGCAATGGTTAATACATAAGGAAACCAGGTCATTACACTTTGGAAAGCCGCGGAGGTCAATGCGATACCAGCTGCCGTAGAAGTATCACCAGTGAAATTTTGGTATTCTCCGCTAACGACAATCACCAATGCCGTCATCGTACATACCACTACGGTATCAATAAATGGTTCCATCAAAGCAACAATTCCTTCACTGGCGGGATAATTAGTCTTGACTGCTGAGTGGGCAATAGAAGCGGATCCTACTCCGGCCTCATTTGAGAAGGC
Organism: uncultured Saprospiraceae bacterium; assembly: GCA_965367335.1. GTDB lineage: Bacteria > Bacteroidota > Bacteroidia > Chitinophagales > Saprospiraceae > CBDUIU01. The sequence continues at coordinate 4,725 of CBDUIU010000198.1, read as the reverse complement.
CGCTCGACGAAATCCCTGTATCAATACACCGACAAAACCACCGGCAAGTGCATCATTATTAAAAGCGCCGTAAAAGATTTTTCCGAATGCCGCAGGAATCTCAGAGATATTGCCGAAAATAACCACCAAAGCAGCAGCAACATAGATAACCACCATTGCTGGTACGATCTTATCCGTTACCCGGGCAATACTTTTAACGCCACCTACTATTACAATAAACACTAAAATGGCCATGATTAACCCAAAAAACCATCCATTACCAGCAATCCAGGTACCGCTAATTGGAGGAAGTTTGGAAAACTGATCAAATGCTTGATTGACCTGAAACATGTTTCCACCCCCGAATGATCCTCCGATACAAGCGATCGCAAAGAAGGCGGCCAGTACTCTCCCGATTTTACCAAAATCTTTTTCTTTCCCACCAATCTGCATTTTCATATCCTTAAATCCTTGACTCAGGTAGTACATGGGGCCTCCATATACTTTGCCTGTTTCATCCACTGTACGGTATTTTACACCCAAGGTACATTCCAGGAATTTAGTCGACATACCCAGCAAACCCGCGATGATCATCCAAAGGGTAGCCCCCGGGCCACCTATAGAGATTGCAATCGCAACACCTGCAATATTTCCTAAACCGACAGTACCAGAAAGCGCGGCCGTTAGTGCTTGAAAGTGAGTCACTTCTCCCTGTTGACCCTCAACATCGATTGTTCCAACGATATCACCGTCTACGGTATGTACTGTATCCGAAGTAACAGGTTTTCTGAAATCTTCATCAATATCATCATATTTTCCCCGAACAACATCAATCGCCGTTTTAAAATCAGTGAAGTTGATAAATTTAAAGTAGAGGGTAGCAAATACGGCACCTCCAACTAACCATACCAATACAATAGGCACCTGAACGGCAGATTCTCCACTGCCGAAAGTAAAAGGTACAAAAACTACACTGACAATAAATTGAGTGATGGGTTCAAACCAATCATTGATCTTTTCATCCAGGGTTTTTTCTGCCTCCTGGGCAATCATGATAAATGGACAGAGTAATGAGAGCAGTAAGACGAGTAATTTTGATTTCATAAGTACAGTAATAAGAGTTTAAATTAGGCGGTAAAGCACCAGGCTTTAATATGAAAGGTGCTAGTTGTTTTCAAAATGCTCGTCAAGGTATCCAATTCCTGCCGCTTATTCAAAAGAATAGCGCTAAAATTGGCTGACTGTCAGCTAAGCCTATCTTTAGACTTCCCCTTTTACCTAGGCACTTTTAAAGAAATAATGTGCTATCTATTAGCTATTCCTTGTAGTGGATATCATGCATGATCAGCAATGCAGTTCCGCCTTGAGGACACTTCGAGAGCAGCGCAGTTTCAAAGCTTTGATATTTTTCCTTATTATATCTTATGCTCTCCATATGAGGTTTACTACATTCAAATGCTTCTTGTTGTGTTCTGCGACTATTGGTAATGAGTTTCAGGGCTTCGCCTTTTTTACCTTCTTCCCGAAGCTTGGCAATCTGACCGCGTTCTTCCATTAGTTTCTTGACGCAATCACAGGTGGTTTGGGCCAGTGCTGTTACGTCCAGATTAGCATTATTACTTGGAGGTGTTTCTGTCTTTGGCACGGATGACGTTGCTTGCTCAGGTGTAGAATCCGTATTATTACAAGCCATAAAAGTGACCATTGCAAGAAAGAAGATCAATCGATTCATATTGATTGTGTTTTGATGTATTTTTGAGAAAAAAGAATGAAGTTATGATAACTTTTACAAATGTATAAAAATAGTGCCATGTGAGGAGGATGCTAAAACTGTTTTCCCTTTTACTTGTTTATCTATTTTACGACGTTAATTTTCCAAAATAAACTGCCTACTTATATGTCTAAGCCGAATATCGTAACCCTTGGTGCACTGAAATCTTCCGGATACCAACCGCGTACAATTAAAGAAGAAATGAGGGCTAACCTGATCAAAAAGTTGCAAAATGGAGAGGATGTCTTTACCGGGATCATGGGCTTTGAAGATACGGTGTTACCGGATTTAGAGCGTGCGATTCTTTCTCGTCACAATGTATTATTACTGGGATTAAGAGGGCAGGCCAAAACTAAACTAGCACGCCTAATGGTTCACCTGTTGGATGAATATATTCCAGTAGTGGCCGGAAGTGAGCTAAATGATGATCCAATGGCACCCTTATCTCGTTTTGCCAATGATATAATTGCTGAGAAAGGGGACAACACACCGATAGCCTGGATGCATCGCGATGAGCGTTATGTTGAAAAACTAGCCACTCCGGATGTGAGTGTTGCGGACTTGATCGGAGATGTAGATCCCATTAAAGCAGCTACCCTCAAATTGCCCTATTCGGATGAACGGGTGATCCATTTTGGCTTGGTGCCACGTTCTCACCGGTGTATATTTGTAATTAATGAATTACCAGATCTTCAAGCTCGAATCCAGGTCTCGTTGTTTAATATATTGCAGGAAGGTGATATTCAAATCCGTGGCTTTAAATTGCGTCTGCCGTTGGAAATCCAATTTGTATTCACGGCCAATCCTGAGGATTATACCAACCGAGGTTCTATCATCACGCCGTTGAAAGACCGAATCGAAAGTCAGATATTAACTCACTATCCGACCAGCATTGACATAGCCATGAAAATTACGGAACAAGAGGCCAATTTGGCTAAAGCACAACAAGAAGCGGTACAAGTGCCGGAGCTCATGCGTATCCTGCTGGAGCGCATTGCCATGTCGGCCAGAGAAAGTGAGTTTATTGATGAAAAAAGCGGTGTTTCGGCTCGCTTAAGTATTTCAGGTCTGGAAAACCTGGTTAGTACGGCTGAAAGACGTATGTTGAAAAATAAGGAAAAGAAAACTACGCTGCGCATTTCTGATTTATGGGGTGTTGTTCCTGCCATTACGGGAAAAGTAGAGTTGGTTTATGAAGGCGAGCAGGAAGGACCTTATAATGTCGCCATCAATTTGATGGGTAACGCGATCAAAGAAGAATTCCTGAATCATTTTCCAAACCCTGGCAAGTTGAAGAAAGGACGGGATCGTGATCCTTATGGCACTGTTCGCGCTTTTTTCTCCGGTGGAAACGTAGCCGAATTACTTAATGATGCTTCGGATGCTGACTATCGAAAGGCATTGGATTCTATTGCGGGTCTAAGCAAGATAGTAGATGGTTACAATTTGCCAAAAGCGGATCGCTACGTCTACATGGAGTTATTGCTTCATGGCTTAGCAGAGTTTGATATCATCAATAAAGATTTTATGGACTCTCGTTTTTCCTTCCGGGATTTATTGGCAAATATGTTGGGAGATGAAGATATTTTTGATGATTTTAAGGATAATTAATTAGAAAAGCCGTTCTTCGCAGCCAGATTAAATTCGACGAACCATGCTCTCTATTCATCCTAATAATCCTGAAGGTCGCAAGATCCAACAAGTGGTTGATACACTTAAACAAGGTGGCGTAATTATCTATCCCACGGATACTGTTTATGGCTTGGGTTGTGATATCACAAAAACAAAGGCCGTGGAGAAAATTTGTCGTATTCGGGGCTTAGATCCGCGCAAAGCTAATATGACCTTTATCTGTGGTAGTATAAGTCAGTTAGCGGAATATACTACTCCCATTGATAATCAAATTTTTAAACTATTAAAACGGAATCTTCCCGGACCGTTTACGTTTATTTTAAAAGCCGGAGCAAAGGTCCCTAAAGTGTTAAAAAATCGCCGTAAAACCATCGGTGTGCGGATCCCGGATAACATGATTGCTTTGGCCATTCTGGAAAACCTTGGCCATCCCATCTTATCTATTTCATTGAAATCCGATGATGAAGTGCTCGAATATTTTACTGACCCAATCGATATTGAAGCTGACCTGGGAAAACAAGTGGACCTGGTGATCGACGGTGGCCTTGGCGGAAACCAACCTTCTACCGTTGTGGATTGTACCGAAAGAGAGGCTGTGATTATTAGAGAAGGAGTCGGGGAGTTGGTTTAAAAGATGCGTTGCGATCGCTTTTCTTTATTCCACAAATGATCTATTTCCAGCGTCAGTCCAACATTGACATTCAGGTCATCAAAATAAAGATCCGGTTTATTGATGCTGATGGAACGACCAATTTGTAGATGTAGTTTTGCTGAATTAAAAAGGGCCCTTACGGTAAAGGCATATTCTGATAAGAATACCTGACTATTGTTGCTAATATAATCTAATGCCTCCACGTACTGGTCAGAAACTATCGTACTATGCCTCAGCTTTGTATATTGTAGAAAAGCAAAGCGATAGGAAAATATAAGTTCGGCCCAGCCGGTATTATATCCGATTGCTGGTTGTAAATAGGTTTTATGAAAATCAACTTCTGAATACCCTCCTCCCTGGTAATAATTATCAATAGAACCAAATCCCCATCCACCATAACCTTCAAAAGTAAATGTCTCGGATAGCGCATTATAGTAGCCCAACCCATATTCGCCATAATAACCTTCTCCTTCTGACAAGGTTGTGGAAACGCCGACTCCAAAGGTAGTGCTTGTCGCTTGCCCTGCTCCCCATATATGATTAGTTACCGCAGCAAACTTAGGCGAAAAGGCGTAAGCACCTTGTAACTCAAAACCGCCATAATCCCTGCCGGCACTTACATTAGCGCTTATTTTGGCACTCCCTTTTTCTCGTAACATTGGCACTTGATGCCCATTGGGCGCATAGTATC
>CBDUIU010000197.1:0-7088 GCA_965367335.1 uncultured Saprospiraceae bacterium | reverse complement strand
ATCCGTGCCATCCGCGGTTTTTAACCTTTTTTAATTGATTATTAAAATTAGTTAGCCGCTAATCCAAAATAGCTGAGTATTATTCCGTAGCTTCTTGCGCTCAAACCCTATTTCCAACATCACCGGGGCGCCTGAAATGGATACTAAAACCCCTGTTCAACCTATTACAAATGAAATTATTCAAAATGAGTTTGGCCGTAATCAGAGGCTTCGGATTGTGCCTGATGATATTAGCTTTTGTATCCTGTGATCCCGCACAAACTATCAGAATTTCTAATGAAACGACTGCCGATGCCAAGGTTACTTTCGTTTTTAAAAAAGGAGAGCATGAATATAAATTTAGGGAAGCTACCCAATCAGACACTTTAGTTATTTCATTGGAACCTAAAGATCAGAACGCCGTGCAAGAATTTCATTTTGGTTTAGGAACCTGGAAGATAGAGCGGAGTCTGGATAGTTTAATTGCCGCAATTGCAGCGATCACTTTGGAAACCCAAAAATCTACGGAAGTATATCAAGGCGAACAACAAATAAGAGCTTTCATCGAAGATAGAATTTCAGGGAGCCGCAATGAACTCATTGACATTAAATTGGAATAAGGAGGTAGTCAAAATTGTGTCTCCAATAAATTGAGATGATTTTGAGTAAGACGAGACATGGACTACCTATTAGGTGGGCAGCTGAATTACGGCCTTACTTGTTAAAAATAAAACCAATGAATTGGACATTGGTAGCAGTTGAGTTATCTTTTATTTGTTACAACCCCGGGCTAACAGGTTCCTACCTGGTTTTTCTGAAGCGATACGTCGATTAAAAATGCTTTTTTATCAAAGCTATGGTATTTTCTCACTGACAAGGATAGAAAACACAGCGCGTAGGAATTATTATAAATTTCCTGTGAACTACATTTTTGATATAAAAAGCAAAAAATGGACAACCTTGACCTTCCACGAAAAACAAAAATCGGTAAGCTCTTAGAAACAAATCTATTTGTAAAAATAGCTGAGATTGTTTTGGTTTTCTTCTCGGCGTTTGCTACGATTAAATTATTGAAACCATTCGCAGGAGAAAACCCGGTCATGAATTATGCTGTAATTTGGATAGCCTATATTGTTGTGCTCATTTTGATTTGGGGGGGAATGAAATTACGCAGACAAAACTGGGATGACTTTGGTTTAAGTTTCGGTCGCATTACTTGGAAGAAAAGTTTAAATGTTTTCTTGTTATCATTATTGGTCTTTTTCTTGGCAATGTTTGGGTTTATTCTTGGATCTATTATCATGGCCAATATAACCGGAATTCCAGAAAATGCAGATATGAGTAGTTATGACTATTTACAAAATAACTTATTCATGCTCATTCTTACTTTATGTGGTGTATATATTGTTTCGTCTTTTGGAGAGGAGGTCATATATCGTGCATTTTTGATAAATCGGATCGTGGAATTTGGATTTCCTCCTAAACCAGGAAAAATCATTGCCGTTATATTGAGTTCCATAATTTTCGGTTTGGCACATTACGCCTGGGGCCCAATGGGAATTGTGCAAACAGGTTTTATGGGTTTAGCGTTGGGGATTTGTTATATCAAATTAAATAAAAGACTTTGGATACTCATCTTGGCTCATGCATATATGGACACCATTTTAATGATACAAATGTATTTGGCCAACAATTGAAAAGTCAACCATGATCCTTTTTAAAATTGAGAAAAGAGTGCTTGGTCAGCGTAAATATCAAAAAAGTGACTCCCATTATCCTGCCCCATTCATAGCTCCTATTTTGGAATAAACCTGTTTTAGGTAAACAGTCCAAACCAATTTGCAGGACAAATCCTATATGACCGTTTTCCCGGAGATAAAGATTCCACCAGACTATCCGAAAAAGAACGCTGATCCTAGGTCGTCTAAGCAAAAAAAACTACTTTAGAGAAACATTACGTCAAGCAGGATAATGCCTACGAATAACGCTTCGCAACCTAAGGAACAACAACCTGAAGAACCGGCCTCGGATCCACTCAGCAAATTAACCTATATCCAGGCGCTGCTCTTTAGTGTACTCAACGCATCGGTTATGTTGGCGCTGGCCATATCCTGGCTGAGTTTGCCCCGTACGTTTGGAGATGAAGCCTTTTTTATTAAGTGGACCAGTCTGATCAAAAAGTCGTTGATCGGGATCGATAAAAAACCGGATCCCAGCACGGTTCTCTATGTTGATATTTCCAAAAGTAAAGTGTTATTAGAAGCTGAGGATCCGCTCTATGAAGAGGTCACCGGCTACCATAAAACAATCATTACCGACCGCGAGCAACTAGCGAATTTCCTGCAGTACCTGGGGACCTACGGCGAAGATATCCCCATTGTTATTTTTGACATCACCTTTGAAGACCCTAGTCCGGCGGATAGCTTGTTACAGGCAGCCATCGACCATTTTCCATTTCCCCTCATAGGTGCCCAAAAGTTATTTGACGATGGACACCTGGGCACCTCGGTCATCCAATTGCCAACCGGAGTGGCCAGTTACCTCAGCTCGGATAATCAGTTTATGAAGTATCCGCTATTTGTGCAGGATAGCTTACCCACCCTGCCCCTGATGATCCTGCACCTGGCTAACCAATATACGTATGACCGACAATGGCAGTGGCCCCGGATCAACCAACACCCCAGCCTCATCAATCCGATCATTGATTTTAAGATCCGCCCCATTGACCTCAATGATGGGAGCCGCGCACAGGAAAATACATTCCCCATCCGCGCACTGGGTACCCTTTTATTTGAAAGTGACTTCTGGGAGGCAGCCGATATTCGGACTTTGCTCAAGGGGAAAACCATCATTGTCGGTGATTTTAAAGACGACATGCATCAAACCGTTTTTGGTGACCTGCCTGGGCCCCTGATCGTCCATAATGCCTATCTCACCCTACAGGAAGGCGAAAGCCTGATCCAATGGTCTTGGCTACTCATGCTGTTCAGTCTTTTTTTCTGGATGTCCTGGCGCGTCTACATTGAAGAGAAAAAAAGAGAACGCAGTCAATGGTGGAAAAACAGTAAAACCACCCTGGGACGAATAATAGCCGATAGTATTGACGACACTTTTTTTCTGGTAATCGGTACCATTTTATCGTATATTCTTTTTAATATTCATATCAATATTCTCATCCTATTAATCTATCTGAAAATTATGACATATCTATTAAAACGTTTTATCTTTAAGGCAACCTAACCCCCTATGCCCCTTTTGCCCCCTTTGCCCCCTTTGCTACCTTTGCTACCTTTCACCCTTTCACCCCCTTATCATGAAACCCCTCTATCTCCTCCTCCTTTTCCTCATCTCCGCAACCGGAAGCTTTAGCCAAAGCTACTACGTGGCGATTGTCAGAGGAGAAGTCTATTACCAGGATAAGCTGCTGCGCAAGCGAGATAAAATAAAAATGAAGGGGCAGCTCAAATTTTCTTCTGCCCGAGATTATGTAAAACTATCCGGCCCAGGTGGTTTATATACAATTAAGCCTAATGACGAACCGACCACTACTAACGAATTTTTAGTGGCGCTAAAAGAAGAGCTATTTCCTAAAGTACGCCGCCACACCACTTCGGCAAACACCGCCGTAAATTTCTTTTCTGCTAGTTATTTTAATCTCTACGGTCCCAGTTATACTTTTTTTGATAAAACGCGAATATATCGAAAGGTTCCTCCTTTAAAACCTGGCGAAGAACTAGGCTTTCTGCTTGAAACGGATCAGGGCCTGCTGTATCGTACCGCCTCCATCAAGGATTCTTTCCTATTGATCAAACGCGCTAATTTTAAATTACCCAAAATAAAAGGCCGGACCCCTGTAATCAAAAAAACGGCAATCGTTCAGGTCATGGAAAAAGACCGTTGGCTAAAGCTGATCCAGGGAAAAGATAGCATCGCTGCACTTAAAGATTCGGTAATCTATTATGACAGCCAGGCGATCCAGACAGCTCCGGTGTCTTATTTAGATCCCGAGACCGGTGAGGCAATAATCGAAGAGCCGCCCACCTTTGCGGCCAAAATATTGGATGAGATGACCCCACCCCGCTTTGTCAAGAGACGAAAAATGGCCAAAGACCTGCGCTTTCACCTACGCAAATCCAAAGCATCCGATATAGAAACTTTTCTCGACGAATATGAATATGATGATTATATCTGGGACACCTACGGCAACCTATATGATGGTTTGCTCAATAGCGTTTTACGGAAAGAGCTACGCCTGACCTCCGCGTATGACTAGCCATCATATGGAGTAAACTTGTTCAGAAAAAAATTGACCTGTTGCGGTCGATGATCATTCCGCGACTTAATCTACTTCATTTTCAATCTACCTATTTTAAAAACCAAGTTCATGAAAAATACACTATTCCTCTTAGCCCTTCTCTTCCTGGGCTGCCAACCTAACAACAATAAATCTACGGCACTACCTGCGGCCCCAACAGAATCAGCGGCCCCACAACCATCCGAGGAAGTTACTTCTACTTTAACCGAAGAAGCCCCCTCTACTCCACCCAAGCAAGCACTCCAAAACGGCGATCTCATCTTTCATACTTCCACCTCCAGCCAAAGCCTGGCCATTCAAATTGCTTCCCAATCCAAATACTCTCATGTGGGCATCATTTATCAGGAAGGCGATGATTTTTATGTGTACGAAGCCGTCCAACCCATCAAGTTGACCCCGGCACAGGATTTTATCAACCGGGGAAAGGATAAACACTACGTCGTCAAACGACTAAAAAATAGTGATCAGGTTTTGACCCCGGAAGCCATTACAAAAATGAAAAACATTGGCAAAAAATACCTGGGCAAAAACTACGACTTCCGCTTCGAATGGTCAGACGACAAGATTTACTGTAGTGAGTTGGTTTGGAAAATCTACAAACAAGCTTTTGATATAGAGATTGGAAAATTGCAACAGATAAAGGATTTTGATTTGTCTGATCCGGTAGTTAAGGCCAAGGCTAAGGAGCGATACGGAGATAACATTCCTATGGAAGAGTTGATCATCACACCGGATCGGATGTATCAATCAGATCAGTTGGTGATGGTTTTCGAAAAGTAGCATAAGGGCGCATAGTTTTCTTTTTGACGCGGTGTCAAGGCGATAAGGATTCTTCTAATTAGCCCGCATATTAAGTCATGCGCTGTGCTCGCCGTGACGCCGTGCGATAATTTCCACCCAAAGAACGAAGGTCGATCCGATCAGGTTCGTGCTCAACTCAGTCGCTTTCTGCGACCGGTTTAGTTGCGTTAAAAGCAATCACCTTCTTCAATCTTCCACACAAAATGCTTATTTTGTCCTTTAGTATGCTAATTCAAAACTTAACAACTGGTCCTTAATTGACCTTTCGTTCAGGCCAAAGGGACTCCAGCCGCCTATGGATATAAAAGACATCTCCAAGCAACTTAAAGATATGATCGTTAAAGATCAAATCAATGAAGTGATTTCTTTGCTTCAGGAAAACCTGTCAGCGCTCCATGCGCAAATATCGGAAGCCGAACTGCTTCAATTTAAGGCCAGGCTAAATAATATCGACCGGGAAAAAAACCTCGGGATCATCCCCATCGACCGCTACCGGATCGAAAGAAATCAACTCCGGCAGATCCTGATCGAGAAGATCACCAACCTGGAGAAAGAGCAGCATAAAGAAAAAGCCCCCGAATCAAAATTTCCGATCAATGATGGGGATCTACTCCTGGAAGAGGCTTCCACACTTACCAGAGATGGGGAATACCGTAAGGCGGAAGAGCTGCTCCAAAGTGCCCTGGATAAGCCCTTTAAGAAATATGACAAAGCAGAAGTGTATTCTATGCTCGGTAACATCTATAACAAGATGGATTATTTTCAGGATGCGATTGATGCCTACCAAAAAGCGCTGGAATTAGACCCCAACTCCGCAATTTTCTGGACCAACCTCGGTATCGTTTATCGACTGACGGCCCAATACGACAAAGCCGAAGAGTGTTATAAAAAAGCCTTAGTCCTCGACCCCGACTATCCACAACTTTATACCAGCCTGGGGGCCCTTCACCTTACGTACACCATGAAGTTTGATGAGGCCATCCGTTACCTGGAAAAAGCCATTGAACTGGACCCCAGCCAGGCGGTCACCTATGCCAACATGGCCGTCGCCAAAGCCTCCATCGGTCAGTTTGCCGAAGCGGAAGTTTTATTAAAAATGGCGGCTATAAAAGGTTACAAAAACACTAAAAATGCTAAAGCCATGATTGAGAATTTAAAACATTTATAATGGAATTATTTGGAGAAAATCTTTATCCAAAATGGAAAATACAAATGAAAAAATTGAAGCATTAAAAACGACAATTGAAGCTCTGGAGGACAAGGTGGAACAGTATGAATTTCAAGAAGAACAAAGAAAAAAGTTAAATAAAAATATTTCCACAGGATTCCTCAACCTTGGAACCATACTCTTTTTAGGCCCCAATCTAAAAAATAGTGCTACTGATTTATTGAATGCAAAAGAATCCTCTTCTTCTAAATCCTTCAGATTTAAATTAGCTGCCTTTATTTCTGCTATTATTCGAAGGTTTATTAGAATTGGTATATTCACCTTACTAATTGCTGCCTTACCTTTACTACTACTCTACCAACAAAACCGATTAATTAAAAAACAAACGGACCTCATCAAGAATCAAAATTTATTACTTGAAGCCGACAGGCGCTCTGCATTAATATATGAGTTAACGAGTATCCTTGACGAAGTGGATGAAGAAATGGATATGACCAACTATCAAGTTGATGCTTCCAGGACAAGGTTGATTTTACAAGACGGTTCTTCTATCGAAAGTATTGGTAAAAGAAAACGAAAAAGAAATAGAGATTCGCTTGAAATGTATACTTTGTCAGACAGGCTTGCTGGACGCATTGTATCGCTGACTAGGTCGCTTCGACCGTATAAATTTTTAGATAATAACGGTGAACCAATAGCGAAAGAATATAGCCCGGAAAAAGGACAATTGTTTACATCACTGCTTGACAGTGGGATAGATATGGAAGACCTAAACCACAACAATGGTTTGGATTTCTCTTATTCTTATCTGGCCAATGTACAATT
>CBDUIU010000196.1:0-7124 GCA_965367335.1 uncultured Saprospiraceae bacterium | reverse complement strand
CGGGGTTTTGGGCAAAAGCCATGATACCACACAGCCAAAGCAATAATAATAACAGTTTAGGTAGGTATTTCATTGTTCTATTTAGTTTATTGCTAAATCAAGGCTGCAAGATAAGGAATTTGTTAGATCATTAAATGAGAATGGGGGTAGGTACTAAGGAAAATAGTTGCTAAATCCACCATTCTGTCAACCGGTTTACCCATCCAGGCTATCGCTGATTAGCATCGAATTTAAAGCTGTTTTTTTTACCAAAAAAGGTTAAGTAGTTCACGAAATTAAACCACTTATTCATATGCTAATCTTTTCGCCAGACTCTTCCCTGCCTGAACTGCCGTCACGGCAGGCAGGGTTGCTCAAAGCCTTACGTAGCTTGGCTATGTGCGGTTTTCGCGCCTCAATTCTGACAAAAATCTTTAGCATCTGAATGGTAGCCCAATTTTCGTGAGCTACTTAAACTTAGGAGCATAAAAACTCCCGTATTTCGCGTGAGATCTCTCCTACTTCAATCAAAAATCCATCATGTCCGTATTTCGAACCTATCTCCCGGTAAGTCGAATTCGGTAAATGCCCGGCAAGGATCCGTTGCAACTGAGGGGGGATCAACAGGTCCGTATCAATACCAATCACCAGGGCCGGTTGTTTAATATTAAACAAAGCACGCTTCATGCCGCCCCGTCCCCGGCCAATATCATGTGTGTCCAATGCTTTTAACAAATGAAAATAACTGTGCGCATAAAAGCGGCGTTCTAGTTTTTGACCTTGATACCGGATATAGGAAGCTGCTTTAAAATCATCTAATTTTTCTTCGGTATCGGATTGGGTGGCGATATAAGCATCAATGGTACGGTAAGCCATCAAGCCAAGGCCCCGGGCAGCTTTTAATCCTGCCGCCCCTGCTTTGTGTGTATTTTGTTGGAAAGTAGCATCCGCCGCTAATGCCAACCGGCCAGCTTCGTGAAAAGCAATCGCCCAGGCAGATTCTTTAGCAGATGTCACCAACATAGCTAGTTGTTCTACCCGATCCCCCAGGAGGTAAGCCCATTCCATGACTTGATGTCCGCCGCAGGAGCCTCCCATGAGTAAATGGATCTTTTCAATGCCCAGGTGTTTCCGCAGCAGGTCATGTGCGTGAACCCAATCCCGAATAGTAACCGTTGGGAAGTTGAGACCATACGCTGCTCCCGTTTTGGGATCGATACTGCGGGGTCCCGTTGTTCCATAGCAAGAACCTAAGATATTGGCGCAGACAATAAAATAATCCTTAGGATCAAATAAAGTATCGGGGCCAAATAGTCCAGGCCACCATTCTACCACATCGCTATTTGCCGTCAGGGCGTGGCAAGCCCAGATGACGTTGTCCCCGCGGTCATTAAGCTTGCCATAGGTATGATAGGCGATTGTTAGTTCAGCCAGCTCACCCCCTGCCTCGAGAGAGAAAGGTGCTTGATGGTGATAGGTCTTCAAACCTGGAATATCAATCGGTAGCGGATATGTAATAGCGTCGTTCGTCAAAAGTGGATAGCGTAAGTTGTGTGAGATTGCAGGTTGTATCGATAGAGGTTAGCCAAAGTTACAATAAGTTGGATAAAAATGGTAAGTCTAACTGAACCCGCCTAATTAATCTAAAGCCTGTGCCACATCCTGCCAAATATCCTCCACGTGCTCTAGTCCGACCGACAAGCGAATCAAGCCATCACTAATCCCAATTTCAGCCCGAGCTTCAGGGGTAAGTTTCGCATGGGTAGTCGAAGCCGGATGAGTGGCAATGGTACGGGTATCACCCAAGTTAGCACTGAGTGATAACATCCGCAGGCGATCCAAAAAGGCGCGCCCTTTTTCCAAGCCATCCTTAAGCTCAAAGGTAATAATACCACCACCCGCCCGCATTTGCTTTTTGGCAATCTCGTATCCGGGATGAGTAGTTAGGAAAGGATAATTCACCTGACTAACCTGAGGGTGGCTGGACAATTGCTGAGCTAAAAACAGCGCATTATCGCAATGGCGGTCCATCCGTACATGTAAAGTTTCTAAACTCTTGGAAATGATCCAGGCATTAAAAGGAGACATTGCCGGTCCGGTATTTCGACAAAATTTCCGGACTTCTTCAACAAGGTCCTTACGGCCACACACAACACCGCCCATCACCCTACCCTGCCCATCGATAAATTTGGTAGCAGAATGAATAATCAGATCAGCCCCGTACTTTACAGGTTGTTGTAAGTATGGTGTTGCGAAACAGTTGTCTACCAAAAGCAGTAGGTTATGGTTACGAGCAAAATGCCCGGCCTGCTCCAGGTCAATGATCACTAAGCCCGGGTTTGAGGGCGTTTCCAGGTAGATCAACTTTGTATTTGGTTGAACAGCCGCGGACCAGGCCTCCGGTTGAACGGGATCAACAAAAGTATGACTGATCCCCCATTTGGGTAAATAATTTAACGCTTGTTGGTAAGTAGATCCGAAAACAGCTCGAGATAAGATGATATGATCTCCTGCATTTAATAAAGACATAAAAGCAGCAAAGGTAGCAGCCATTCCGGTAGCCGTAGCCACAGCTGCTTCCGTTTCTTCCAAAGCAGCCATTTTCATTTCCAGTTCCTGGTAATTCGGATTGGTAAACCGGCTGTAAATGTTATCTCCGGTTTCAGACGCAAAAGTAGCCCGCATGTGTTCCGCATCATCAAAGATAAAACTGGATGTGGGATAGATTGGTGCAGAGTGCTCACGAGCAGCCGTGCGGGTTTGTTGAAGGCGGATGGCTTTTGTTTCAAAACGCATTTTGGAAGATTAGATTTTGGCTAAACAATCCGAGCTTAAACTATCTCAAAGTCATAGGTCACCTTCACGGATTGTTCTAACATTTTGATGACCGAACAATACTTGGTTACGGAGAGTTCCAAAGCCCGGGCTACTTTATCCTCTTTTAATTCTCCTCCCAGAATGAAATGCAAATGAATGTCGGTAAATACTGCCGGTACCTGACCCTCCGCCCGTTTACCCTCCACTTCTATTTCAAGACGCGTTAATCCCTGACGCATTTTCTGTAAAATACTGACGACATCTATACTACTACAGGCCGCTAAGCTCATCAATACGCCCTCCATAGGACGCACGCCCTTTCCTTCGCCACCGATAGCGGGAGAACCGTCAAATTGCAGAGACAAGCCTTCTGCGTTGGTACTTTCAAAATGTACGGCATCATTGAGACGCTTTAAGTGAATTTTCATAAGTTGAAAAATATAAAGATTGAAAAAATGATAAGGATAAAAATGGAAGTGAGCGCCCATAAATAGATTAGTTGGGCCTATCTCCAGCTACTTATCCTTTAGGACGCGATAATAATTTGAGTAAGTACAAAAAGACTTAATCAGTAAGGTCAAAGGTATAGGATGTGAAAGAGTAATAAAAGAAAGCAGAGAGAAAAGATTTTTATAACGAACAAAGGGCAACCCGATAAAACGGATTGCCCTTTGTTTCCAAGAAATTTCAGGAATTTACTTTACCTCAATGTCTTTGCGAATAACACCGGTATAAGAACGCAATTCGATATGATATTTACCAACGGCGTAGTCGGTAGTATCAATTTCATAAATGGTGTTCACCGGAAGGTCGTACAAATTATCTTGCAAAATTACTTCACCATCATCATTTTTGATAACAATATCTGCGAGGTTAACCGGAATTGTCTCAAAGTCGATGTAATAAACCTTGTTTTCATCATCTACAAAAAAAGACCAATCTTGAGCAGGTAACTCTTTAAGATCGGCAGAAGCGGTAGTAGTAGAAAATCCAGATTTAGGAGTGAAGGAAGTTTGAGCGGAAATTTGTTGAGTGAGGAATAAAGCAAAAGTACTTAACAGAATAAATTTCAGACGGTGCATTGTTCGATAGTTTTTAGCAAAAGCGGTACATAATCAGGTAATTAAATCAAATCTAAGTAGAAAATTCGCAAAAAAGAAATGACCTGCCATAGGACATTTTTCTACTTTGAGCCACATCGTGGCGCTGTTACAAAACGATCTTAGTGATAAGATATTGTTAACAACTTAATTTTTCTTAAAAAAATCTATATTGCCATACATTATTTGGAACAACTCTATAGCAATCTGGCCCAGAGAGATTATCATTTTAACACATTCTTAACAAGAATTTTAGAGAAACTACCTGAAAAGTGGTAGGCCGCCCGGTTAAAATCCTTAGTACTTTTAGTTTTCACAATGGCTGGTGCGTCCTTATTTGGAAGCTTTATATAAGCTTAGTACCTACTGGATACTTGCATACATCTTCCTTTCCGGATCAAGTAATTCTGCTAAACTTATCCATTCCGCTATTTCAATATTCTCCTCTTTTTGAGGAACGAGCGCCTGCTCCGGACTTAACATTCGATACCAATGAGTAATCTTTAAGATCCGTTTACCTTTGCCATTGCGGTAGGTATGGTAGGTAGTGGTCAGAAAATTTCCCAAGGTGATGTCCTGCAATCCGGTTTCTTCTTCCACTTCGCGAATAGCGGCATCCTCCCGGCTTTCCCCCGGATCAATTTTACCCTTAGGTAGATCCCAGGTTTTTAAGCGAAAGATGGCCAGGATCTTCCCAGCCTCATTCTCTACTATACCCCCGGCCGCTTCTAATGGCTTGTAAAGGCTGTTAAAATCAGCCACTAAATCATCATAACGGCTCGTATACAAGGCAATGGCCTTGAAACGATCCGTCTTTTCCAACATGTCGATATAATTGGATAAAAATTTCTTTTTTCCGGGATAACGGCTCAGCAGGTAATCCTCCTGATCAGAAAAATGTTTAAAATTCACGACCTCTTCCTGATTGAGTAGGAAAAGAGGCGTGTCGTTGATGTATATTTTGTACATTTGCGGCACTTCTGAAATGAATATGAAAAGATGAGTAATTTATCAAGAGAAATTGCCAGGCAACTCCTGCAAATTAAGGCAATAAAGTTGAGTCCGCAAAACCCTTTTACCTGGGCCTCAGGACTACGATCTCCCATCTACTGCGATAACCGGATCGTCCTCTCCTACCCTGCTGTCCGGCGGGAAGTGATCAAGGGATTAATTGAAGCAGCGGCCTCATTAGGAGAATATGACTCGGTAGCTGGCGTAGCTACGGCGGGAATTGCACACGGCGTCTTACTTGCGGAATCCCAGGAATTGCCATTTGCTTATGTTCGTAGCAAAGCTAAGGCGCATGGCCGTCAAAACCAGATTGAGGGAGAGATCAGACCTGGTTCCCGGGTGATGGTTGTGGAAGATTTGATCTCCACGGGCGGGAGTAGTTTGCAGGCGGTAGAAGCACTGAAAGCGATTGATTGTGAGATAGTTGGTGTAATTGCTATATTTAGTTATGGATTTGAAAAAGCTAACACTGCATTCGCTGAAGCCAACTGTAATTTTGCTACTATCACGAATTATGATATTTTACTGGACGAAGCTATTGCCGCAAACTATATTGATGCAGGACAACAATCGACCTTACAAGCCTGGCGTAAAAATCCTCAGGGTTGGTCTGCGACAATTGTTGATTAGATAAAGTAACGAAATGATCATTCTTTCGTATTAAAAAAGTTCATATTTATCATCGCGGCTTTTACGCCCACAGAAACCGCTATTCAAACTTAAAAGACAAACTTCATTCTACTATGTCTCTGCTAACTAAGAAATCCGAAACTTTCCTACATAATTACCTCAACAATGCTTCTCCAACCGGATTTGAAGCACCTGGCCAAAAAATATGGCTGGAATACATTAAACCCTATGTTGACGAGTGGCACCTGGACAACTATGGCAGTGCCTATGGGATCATCAATCCTGGAAAAGACTACAAGGTGGTCATTGAAGCCCATGCTGATGAGATCAGCTGGTTTGTTAATTACATTTCTGATGATGGGTTTATCTATGTTGTCCGTAATGGAGGTTCAGATCATATCATTGCTCCATCCAAACGAGTAAATATACATGCCGATAAAGGTGTTGTAAAAGGATTGTTTGGTTGGCCAGCCATACATACGCGAAAAACGGATAATGACAAAGCGCCTTCAGTCTCCAATATTTTTATTGATGTGGGAGCTAAAAATAAAGATGAAGTATTGGAAATGGGTATTCATGTGGGCACGGTAATTACCTTTGAGGATGAATTTATCGTCATGAACAATCACTTCTATGTAGGCAGGGCTTTGGACAATCGAATGGGAGGGTTCTGCATTGCCGAGGTAGCCCGGATGATCAAAGAAAATAATATTGAATTGCCTTACTCTTTATATATTGTCAATGCCGTCCAGGAAGAAGTAGGCCTGCGCGGGGCCGAAATGGTTACTCAATCCATCAAGCCTAACGTAGCGATCATCACCGATGTAACCCACGATACTTCTACTCCAATGATGGAAGCGAAAAAACTTGGCGACGTGAAATGTGGGAATGGCCCTAGCGTCACCTATGCTCCAGCGGTACATCGCAAATTACTGCAATTGATCATTGATACTGCGGAAGAAAAAGACATCAACATTCAGCGAGAGGCAGCTTCTCGCCGCACAGGCACAGATACAGATGCTTTTGCTTATTCTAATGGCGGTGTTCCTGCTGCCTTGATTTCTTTACCGCTTCGTTATATGCATACCACCGTCGAAACTGCCCACGAGGACGATGTCAATGGCGTAATCCAATTAATCTACGAGACTTTGCAAAAAATTGAGTCTGGTCATGATTGGAAGTATTTCTAATTGATCAAGATTTCAAATAAAGATCGCGTCCATACAACTGATCCTGAGAAAAGAGACTTTCCACGTTTGTAGGAAGTCTCTTTTCTTTTTACGTAAGCGGCCTTGCCTCTTTTTAACCGCTTACTGCCTATCCATAAAATAAGTAGTTTATAATCCTGTAATTGAGAGGCCTTCTATTTGAGACAAATTCAAAAAAGCGTATCTTCCCACCATGCGCAGCGTCCTAAAAAAAACAATTGATCTCTTCCTCTATGGCAACTTCTGGATTGCCGGCTGCGCGTTGGCAATGGGTTGGCAAACTCAGTATTTATTAACAGGAGAAAAGCTGGTGTGGGATCCCATGATAGGCTTTTTGTTTTGGTCTACCCTGTTTTTATATGGAGCGCATCGAATTGTC
>CBDUIU010000195.1:0-7137 GCA_965367335.1 uncultured Saprospiraceae bacterium | reverse complement strand
AAAACTAAGTACCAAGCAGCTATATGATAAATTAAAACATCACTGGTTGAATTAATTTTAACCACAATAGGTACATAGGCACATTGCACTTGGTTCGTAGAGAACACAACTTTCTCAGCTTAGCCGTAGAAAGTAAAATCGTTGCTATTTTATTGTTATGTGGGTTACCAAAGCGGCAGCTTTCCTCTATCTGCCCTCGCACCTCGATGGAAACCTATGTGGCCTAAGTGCCCTAAGTGGTTTTAAAAACTAAGTACCAAGCAGCTATATGATAAATTAAAACATCACTGGTTGAATTAAAGCCTGTGGTATAGGGAAAAAACAACGATTAATCGCAACCAAGCTAATCAATCCTGCCCAGCTAGAACCGACCATTAAACCCTAATGCAAACGTAGAATACGATGCCCTGACAATCTTCTGATTCGGATGAGTTACCTTCAAAGTTAACGGAAGTCCTCCCGTAAGAAACACATTAAATACCGGGCTGAACGTATACTGAACACCACCAAGCGCAAATAAAAAATCAGCGACTTTAATCAGACTATTATCATCAAATTCGGAAGGTTTGAAATTGATGCTGTAGGCTAAGCCTGGATAAATGGTCAGGCGATTACCAAAAGCCCGGTGAATGGCAAAAAAGCTCAGAGTGCTGTTAAACAAGAACTCATCTTTGACGGAGCTGGGCAATAAGGCCCGAAAATCAGCACTGGCAAAATAGTAGATACTCGGCGTAATACTTTTGTAATAAGTTACACCAATATCGGCGATGTCGCGATCGGCGGCCAGCTGCGTCTGGTCGAATTCTTCCTTGACGGTAGCGCGCATGTATCCGCCGTTAAGGAGCAACTCCGGATGGTCAACGATGGGTTTGAAGCGAAGACGTAAGCCAACATAGGTCAATCCGGAGAAATTGCGATCAAAGACATTTTCGGGATCAAACTGAGGTTGATTGACTTCGGTATCATCACCAGAAAAGACTTTGAAAATAGATTCGCTCGCCTGTTGCCCTATTCTGCTTCGACTATAGCGCAACTGAATGCCCAGGTCAAACATACCAGAGGAGGAGACACCAAAAAAACCGGTCAATTGCGTTTCAAATTGAGTCCTGCGAAAGCGATCCAGCACCGGCGAATTTTCTCCTTGTTCGTGAAAGGCGATCCAATAAGAGGTCAATTGATTATTGAGAATATATTCTGTTTCTCCCAATGTCATTAAACTGGTGGAAGCACCACCGATAACAAAATTTTGTTGCAGGGTATCCAGGCCCGGCAAGGAGTACTTAAAGCGCTGGGCTTCTAGCTGATTAACAATAAACAAGCAGAGCAGTAAGGCTATGAATTTTAAATTGGAGTTGGGGGCTAAGTTCATGTTTAGTAGATTGAAATGGTAAATGGGGTAAAAGGCAAGCGATACGTTTGTTATTCTATTTTTTTTCCTGACCAGACAATTTCCTGCTGCTCGGTTCCTTCTGCACAATAAGCCTGGCACCAGCCTTTTCCTTGAAATTGGTGAAGATCGATTAAATTCAATTCAAAATATTCCTGTAAATAACCACCATTAATTTTGTAACGATCATGGATTAAATACCCGGTAAGACTGGCAGCATTTTCAGCGATGGCCAACTCTCTTATAATCGGTTCTTCTGATCGACTGCTTTTCGGAGGAAAGATAGTCAGGATAGCACGTAGCGAATCCGTCTGGCTAATCTTTATGGTTCCGGTATAGGCTAAAGTGTCCGAGTGTTCGTAATAATAAATGATTTCCCAAGTCCCCATCCAGTCTTGTTGAGAAAACGTGGTATCATTTTTCAGAATAAACAATTTAGCTCCGATAAGGCTAAGCAACCCAAGCATAAGTGCCACTCCGATCAGACGCCAGTTGGTTTTTTGGTTGGCTGGTTCACGCATGGTTACTTCTGCTTATTACATGGATGATTAAATGTCAGGCAATTTTTTATTACAAAGCCTTCACCATTAATAACTGCTGACCCGTCTCAGAAGAAGTCAACAACATATAAAGATCTGCCGGGGTATTGGGATCCGTAGCACAAGGTCCCCGACTTCGCCAGTCCGCATCAATTGGAACGCGTCCCATATCAGGGTCAATGAACATACCGCTGAAATGCTCTGCTTTTAATCCTTTGGAAGTACGATCAATGGTGATAGAAATAAAGTTGTTCTTCTTATCAATGATTCCAGAAACCGGATTGATGTTGACCAATGGATCAGACTCTGTCCGCGGGTTATCAGGATCACAGGGAACAACAAACTCCCGGCTACCCTGAAGGATATCACCGGATACCGTTGGCCCGGTTTCTCCTTCCACGTAGGCTCTAAGTTCCGGCAGTTCGATTACTTCTCCGTTGACCGTATCAATCTTAGGAACAAACCAAAGACAATACTCCCGGTCATAGGGCGAAATCCAGGCATTGGTAATGTTAACCGGTGCCGGTGGTAACGCCACTGGAACGATCACCAAAGGAATAGGCGGGGCTAAAAAAAGATCACTGCTAAAAAAGAATTCTTCCGGCTTAACCTGCAAGTCATTTACATAAATAAAGTTGCCACTACAATCGGGATCTTCCACATAGATCGGACTATTCGAATTGGCTTGCTGGGGCAAGGTAGCAATGACGCCATTAAGCTGCGCATTAAACTCGGATTCAATGGGAAGTTTTTCTCCACTGCCATCCGGATCATCAATTAAGATATCCCGGTCCACGAGAAATTCCGGCGGAGAGGATTTGAGCAAAAATTCACTTTGCGGAAGTACCGTACTGGGCGTCATGCTGATGTTGGCCCGGGAGGCAGATTCGCAATCCGGGTTACAGGAGGGTAAGCTCCAAAGAACAGCGGAGGTCAATAGTAGGGAGTTGAGGATTTTTTTCATTAGAGTTGGGGGTTTAGGGGGTTGTGGGTTGTGGGTTGTGGGTTATGAGTTTATGGTTTATGGTTTATGGTTTATGAGTTTATGGGGTTGATTAGGTTTATCGGGTTGATGCGAACCAAGTGATAAACTTCCAAATTTGCTTTAGCAAAGAGATAAACCAATCCGCTAAAGGCGGCATAAACCTTTATAAACTATTTCTCAGCTGCACTAAAATCCGGTTGACATCTTTTTCCAGTTTCTTGGTATTGATACCCAAATCTTCCCGATGGGATTCCGCTAATTTCTCGGCTTTGCGCGGGCGGTTTTTCCGGATCTCATTATTGAGTTCTTGTACTAGTGGATAAACCTGACGCAAATGCAGCCCTGACAACAGGTAGGTGAAAATATTCTCCAGTTCCTTTTCTAATTCCTCGTTTTCCCAATAGCGATTCACGCCTTCCAAATAACTTTGGTGTTGGGTATTTAAAACGGAAAAAGCGTCATTATAACTGTTTAGATTGTCATTATAGACCTGGACATAATCTGGTCCCTTAAAATAATCTTTGATGTAAGGCAGCAGGTCTTTCAAATCTTTTAGGCGTTGCACATATTCGGTTAGATTTTCAGAGATGTCCTTAAAATATTCATTTTGTCGAAGGTATTTTTGTTCCAAAGCCAGTTCCAGATCCAGGGTTAATTTATCTACCTTTTCCTGGAGCAGCTCCATCTTAGCTTTTTGTACTTCAACTTCTTTTTTCCTGGCCTCGATCTCACTTTGCTGCTGCTCGGTCAAACTCGTCAGCTGGGTGACTTCCTGACTGAGTTGGCTCATCTCCGACTCCAGTCTTTCCCGGTCGGCCTCAAAGTAAAGGATGGTATCTACCAGCGCTTGATTCAAG
This sequence comes from uncultured Saprospiraceae bacterium, assembly GCA_965367335.1. Taxonomy (GTDB): domain Bacteria; phylum Bacteroidota; class Bacteroidia; order Chitinophagales; family Saprospiraceae; genus CBDUIU01. Next base: position 3,369 of record CBDUIU010000195.1, on the reverse strand, counting down.
GCCTGGAGCTGTCGGCGGGTCAAGGCATTTTTAGATTTTAAGCCGGAGATCCTTTTTTCCAGGTCGCGGATGCGTTGTCGAAATGCGGGACTTTCTTTCGTTACATTAATAACCATCACCTCAATATCAATTTCATTGCGGGCAGGATCTAACTCCAGTTTACCATCAAGGGGTTTTAATATTTTATGCTCATCTGAGATCAGCGCAATGGAAATTTCGGGATCTACTTTATTTCTGATGGGATAACTGAAAAGATATTCGCCATCTTCATTGGTTAGCACCTGCTCATTTCCCAGGTTGGAAATGTTTAGCCGGGCTCCGGGGAGCGGCTGGGTTTGATGGGCTACTTTTTCCGTAACCCGCAACCGGACATCAACAAAATCTATTACTTGAGCATGGGACAAGAAGGGTAACAAGAATAGGCACCCCAGGACTAGGGATTTTATATTCAACATGGCTTTAGGGTTATTTTGGTACAGCGAATATAGCATAAAAATTTTAAATTTTTGAAGGTGTACTTTAGATTTTGGGCAACACTGATTTAGCTGTCCATTCTTCTTCCTCTTGTATTCTTATGTTTTGAATCTAAAATATGTCCTGCTTTTTGGGGATATTTTTTTAGATTAGTATTGATACGGCGTAAAATATACCTACGAGGATTTTTCTTTTTTTACCACATACCTGCCAACCGGAGGATGGGGAGGATAGAAACATAGATCCCTTCGAGGTGGAAGGGCATATAGGGAAAAAGCTGTCGCTTTGGGTTCTTTAAAAGCAACGCTTTTACTATGTGGCCTCCGCGTACCACGGGCTATGTGCCTTCTATGCCTATGTGGTTTTTTCTTTTCGCATCTATACATTTATAACCGTTACACTACATTAACAGCACTAAAATTTTCCATACAGTTAGTCCATACTATTTTCTTCCAATTTGGCCTAAGCTGTGAAATTTTGTATCATTGACCTTGTCCATTCATGCCTGATATTTTAGGCGATAAATATTATTTTTAAAAAAAATTACTTTTAAGCAGGACATTTTTACCCATCAAAACCATTTAAGTATGACAAGCATATACACCGATTCCGCGATCATAGAAGATATAAGAACCGGAGGATCAAAAAGACAACGCGCAATCACGCATATTTATCAGGAAAAAGAATTGAAAAACAAGATCGTCGCCTTTGTCAAAAATAATAGCGGTAGTAAAGAGGATGGAGTAGAAATTTTTCATGAAGGAATTATCGCACTGGATGAAAATATCCGCAAAGGAAAATACGAAGAAAAAGGAAAGTTACGGGGCTACTTATATACCATGTGCCGTTTTTTATGGCTCAATAAAATAAAAAGAAGCAACCGGACAACTTACACCTCAGAAATGAGTCAACTGGATGAAGTCAACCTGGAAACCCCCGAGTCACTGTCAATGTCAAATGAGCAAAAAGACATCCTCGGAAATTTATTAAGCAGGTTGGGAGAAAAATGCGAGAAGATCCTTGAACTGTGGAAATTGTCTTACAGTATGGAAGAAATCGCAGAGATGGCCGGCCTGTTAAACGCCGGCGTCGCACGCAGACAACGTTACAACTGTTATCAAAAATTGATGAAGTTGCTGGAAGATGAACCAAACTTGAAAAAATCCTTAATTTAAAATCGTCATGGACAATAATAAAGACATCCAAATCATAGAAGCCTACCTCAACAATCAGTTGGACGAGGCCGACAAACGCGCTTTCGAGCAGCGGCTGGAGCAAAGTGAGGAATTATCCGCAGAATTTGAACGACATCAAATGACACACAAGGCACTGGATTTTCTCGTGGCTAAAAACTTGAAAGCACAGTTAGAATCTCTGGAAGCCGCAGATTCAGCGGAAACCGAACAAGCAGAAGCCCGTGTCATCCCGATGAAGAGCAGAGGAAGAAGACTATTAATGCTGAGAACAGCAGCGGCAGCATTAGTGATTATTGCACTCGGTTTGTTTTACCTCTATTTCCCCTTGAACCAACCAACCGGGCTCGAATTGGCCTCGGCTAATTACGAAATGCCAGATTATAATTCGCGCAGTAGTGCTGAAACAGGTCTGCAAAATGTGCTGGACAACGGCCTTGCTGCCCTGGAAAACAAAGACTATACGCAGGCGATCAATCTGCTGGGTTCCGTCCAACCCGATGATGGCTTATATGTACAGGCCCAGTATTTCAAAGGACATGCCCACTTTCTGGATCAACAATACGCAGCGGCAGAACAGGCCTTTGAAACGGTCAGCCAAAGTAATGACCTACGATATATCGCAGAGGCCGAATGGTACGGGCTACTCAGCTGCCTGGCTCAAAACAAAGCATGTACGGAAAAAGTGAACACCTTACTTAATAATACCGAACACCCCTATTATCAAAAGGTAAAGTCTTTTAAATAAGCTCAGAATAATTTAATCACCAGACCAAGTCTAGTATAAACCCTAAGATCATGAATGCAAATAACATTATTATTGCACTGGCATTGCTATGCGCTTTCAGCTTTACGCAATCCTTATATGCACAAGAAGAAGACTTCAATTTCAACAACTCTTCTTCCGTAGATCCTTACGAATTCACAGAGCGGCTGAATAAAGTCCGGGGCATTATGATTCAGGAGGATGAACGGGTGGCCACCGCCAAATCGTACAAAAAGATTGACCAAGGCCTACAGGCTTTTCTGGAAACCGCTTTTATCAAAAAACTCAAGGATTTCAAGATTGAAGCAGAGAGTTTGACCAGTACCTTCAAAGCGACCCAGCAATCTTTTAAACCCAAACAGGTAGCAATGGTCAAAAAAGCCTACCTACAGTTTGCGGACAAATACAACCTGCAATTAGACGAAATCAAACGCGATTTTCTGGATAATAAAAAGCTGAAATTTATAAGAAAATACCCCGACATGTATGCGGCCTCGCTCGAGCTCAAGCTACGCGACCTTTCTGATGAATACTCGCAAAACCTGGAAAAAACCGTAGCCGACCTGACCGGTAGCGACGAATACGCAGCCTTCCCGATCTTAGCCGTCTTGACTATCGTGAAATTCGGGGTTGACTTTACCAATCATTTGGCCAGGGTGCGTTTTAGTAATCGCAAGGTCAAGGAGGAACACCTCAATCAGTATTTTATTCAGCCCTATAAGATCAGAAGCTGGGATGAGATCCAGGGAATGGGTGGTGATGTGTATAACCAGATGGGTGGCATGGATACGCCGTTTCCTTCCGAGCCGGGTTTGAATGGGAATATGGAAAATGAGGAGCCGGTGTATGAGATGAATCCTTTTGAGCAGTAAAGATTTTGTGTATTTTATTTTTACCATATAGGCATAGCAGGAACATAGCACTTGGTTCGCGGAG
>CBDUIU010000194.1:0-7154 GCA_965367335.1 uncultured Saprospiraceae bacterium | reverse complement strand
GTGCTGGTAAAATAAGAGCAATGTTCATAAATTAAATCCCATATTCCCATATCTTTTAGAGTAAAAGTGCCGTCAGGCACTTCAAAAAATACGATGGATTCAAGTCGGTCTCCTATAGCTTTTTTTACCGTATTGAGTAATATGGCTGGGTGTTGAATGTGCTCTAATACATGGCGGCAGCAAATGAGGTCGGCGCCATAACTTGAGTATTTGTCGGAATAAAATTCTTTAACGACTGCAAAGTTCTCCTGGGATTGTCCATCTCTGTTATCCTCAAAACTTGGGTCAAAACCCACCCCGGTATTGTTGCCTAGCTTGCATAGGGATTTTAAAAAATCTCCTTTGCCGCAGCCAATTTCAATAACGTTTTTGCCATATAAATAAAACTTGTCGATCAAACCTTGAGCTAAACTATCTGCATACTCTTGAAACCGAGGTGAATAGTGTAAGGAGTTCTCATAATCGGGATCGTAATCCATTTTATTTGGATCAAAATCTTTATTAAAAACATGTCCGCAATGATTACAAAATACCAAGTTTATTGTTCCTGTGGAGGCGGTTACCGCTCCTTCCTTTGAATTCCAAAGCCGATTGCAATGAATCGGGATATCAGTAATGTTTAAAAGAGGGGTGCAATTGGGCGTCTCACATACGACGCACCGGGTATCAGATTCAGTATTGGAATGATTTGCTATATTAGTATTCATTTTAACTATCCGTTATTCCCAGCGTCCGGATTTCAGGATTTAATCCCATTGAATCTAGATCTTTTACAATTTCGTCTTTATAAATAGGGTTCATGATCACGACAAGGTCTGGTTTGTATTCCTTTAAAAAGCTAGGGGAAACCACTAGCTGGCCAGTCCCGGCCATATAGGTCTTTTGCCGATGGGGATTAATGTCCACTACATATTCTATTTCAGAAAATATGTTAAGCCTTGTTAAAAAAGAGACGCCCTTAGATCCCGAACCCCAAACCACAATTTTTTTTGGGTTAAAGGCCTGGTCTTTGATGAGTTGTTTCCAAGGGGACATGGTTTTTGCATAGGCTTGTTGAAATCCTTTGACAAGTTGAGCTGCTTGGTTTTTAGTTCCGTCAGCCCAAAGTGTAGAAGTTGCCTCTCTGCTGGTATGCTTTGCTTCAATGATAAGGTATTGCTGATCATATTCAGTCCGGACATCAAGCACCTCAAAACCACTTTTCTCGAATAAATGCCGCAGTGAGTGGGCGCTGAAATAAGAGCAGTGTTCGTAATAAATGTCTTCAAACAGACAATTTCTCAAAATGATGTCTGCATTGGGTACTTGAAAGTAGATAAGCGTATCTTTTGCGCCCTCCAAAGATCGCTTGACGATTTTCATAAACTCGTATGGATTTGGGATGTGTTCCAAAGTCATTCGGCAACAAATCACATCCCCTTTTAAATTAGCGTATTTTTCAGAATAGTAATCAGAAATAAATTCTGTGTTTAAATTTTCTGATTCGCCATTGTCAGTATAGGCTGGATCGACACCTATTCCTGAGTTACCGCCCATTCGACAAATTTGATTTAAGAATTCACCTTTTCCACAGCCAATTTCGATGATTTTTTTGCCATGGACATCATACTTATCGATAAAATTTTGAGTGGTTTTCTCAAGCCAGTTCCTAAAGGTTCCCGAATAATCTTGGGCTTCTTGACAATCTTCGGAATACCCCATGAGCTTTTGATCAAAGGCCCGGTTAGAAATGAAACCGCAAGAAGGGCAAAACTTAAGTTCAATCCTTCCTTTTGGAAAATCCAAAGCATCTTGCTTGGTATATATGTTCATGACGCTGTGTACCGGAACATTTTCCATGGTATGAAAAAGCTCCATGCCGTCGCATAAACAGTTTGGGCACTTGGTTGTTTCTGTATTAACTTGCGTTTCACTCACGATGGAATTCTCAATTTATTTAATCACAGGTTCAGGCACAGGGATAATAAATTTACCCCCTTTATCATGGTAATCTTTTTGCTGCTCCATAATTTCTTCAGCAAAATTCCAGGCCAAAATTAAAACATAATCAGGCATTTCCTCTATGAGTTTTTCTGGCGGTAAAATTGGTTGGTGCATGCCTGGCATGTATTTGCCCTGTTTATGAGGGTTCTTGTCAACGACATAAGAAACGGTGTCAGTACCTATGCCAAAGTAATTAATCAGAGTGCTTCCTTTGGCGGCAGCCCCATAAGCTGCAATAGATTTACCCTGATCTTTTATGTCCTTTAGCATTTTGTTAAGAGATTCCTTGAGGTCTTCGACTTTTTTTGCAAAGTTCTGATAGTACTCAATTTTGTCAATTTTTAAATCTTTTTCCATTTGCAACATCTCTTTAACTTTCGCGCTTACATTTTCATGTTTCTCAATGTATAGCCTTAAAGAGCCACCGTGGATAGAGATTTCCCGGATATCATTCAGGTATAACGAATGAGATCTAAAAAGGTTGTCTAGTGCAGTGACTGATAAGTAAAGCAAGTGTTCATGGTATATAGTGTCAAATTCGCAATGGTCAATAAGTTCTTTGATGTAAGGTACCTCAATTACTGCCTGACCAGAATCCTTTAAGAGAATACTAATACCTTCGACAAATCCATTGGTGTCTGGGACATGCGCCAGTACATTATTGCCATGGATGATATCAGCTTGACGCCCCTCCTCTTTCAATTTAATGGCTAAGTCTTTAGTGAAAAAAGTGATTAAGGTGGGCACGCCAATTTTTTCTGCGGCTTTGGCGGGACCGTCGGCAGGGTCAATGCCTTGTACGGGAATCCCTCTCTCCACATAATTTTTAAGCAAGTATCCATCGTTGCTTGCCAACTCAAACACTAGGCTATTGGCGTTAAGTTTTCTCTTCTCAATGAGTTCAAGGGCATTTTTTCTTGAATGCTCTAGACCGAATGCCATAAAAGAGGAAAAGTAGGGATAATCTTCACAAAAAAGTTTTTCCGGGGGTACGGTTTCAAGGATTTGCGAGAGTCCGCAGGCTTCACAGAAAGTAACTTCTAACGGGAAATAGGGCTCATTCTCTTCTTTAAGTTGCTTTTCAGATAAAATCCGATCGGAAAGGGGTGTTTTGCCTAGATTCAAATAAGGTTTTAGGCTGGAGCTTCCACAAGCTCTGCAAGTAGTGATGCTGTTGTTCAATTTTAAGCTCCTTTTGCTTCTACGGTGTTTTTAACCCAACGGAAATCTTCTCCGAGTTTGTTTGCCGCAATAAGTTCTTGTATATGCGCAATACGCTTGTACTTTGGGCCCTCAAAATCTTCTAGCGTAATGTTTGAATCTTTGTAGACCTCATAAAGCTGTTCGACACCCCGACGGGCAGTCCATTGGGGTTTAAAGCCATGGAGGTTCCGTGCAATTTTGTCGCAGTTAACCCGGTAACAGCGCTTATCGGGACCAGCTGAAGGGGCAAAGCTCACTTTGCAACCGGGCACAACATCTTTTACGATTTCTGCGATTTCTTTGATCGTGTAGTTTTCGGTGGTGGTGCCCACATTGTATGAATTATTGTGGACTTCATTGAGTGGGGCGTGAAGTACGGCAATATAAGCACGAGAAATATCTTCGACGTGTACTATAGGTCTCCAAGGTGTGCCATCACTCTTGAGGTATACCTCTCCAGTGGTGAATGCCCATGCTGTTAAGTTGTTGGCGACCAAATCAAATCGGATCCTGGGAGACATTCCATAAGCAGTTGAGGCTCTTAAATAAGTCGGATGAAATTTTTCGTCAGCTAAATCAATGAGTGCTTTTTCAACTGCAACTTTGGAGTTGCCATAAGGTGTTACCGGATTAAAGGATGAGTCTTCATCAAGAAAATTAGAACCAGAAGCGCCGTAATTACTACAGGATGAAGCAAACAGAAACCGCTCGACCCCAACTTTTTTTGCCAGCTTGGCGATATGGATAGAACCTAATTCATTGATATCTACTGTAAGATTGGCATTAAAATCACCTAGGGGATCATTAGATAACCCTGCAAGGTGGATGATGGCATTAATACCTTCAAGATCCTCTAATTCAATGTCCCGAACATCTTTTAGGATAGTGGGTATATTAGGGATCTCTCCGGTAAATGTGCATCTTGCATATAAATCGGTATCGAGTCCAATAACATCATGTCCTTCTTTTTGTAACATAGGGACCAGTACACAACCAATGTAGCCTCTAGATCCAGTAACTAATACTTTCATGCTAATCCTTCCATAACTTCCAGGGAGCGGTCCCTGATTGCCAATAATTTTCTAAAATGTGTTTTTCTCTAAGTGTATCCATGCATTGCCAGAAAGATGTGTGACGATACGCCATAAGCTGCCCATCTTTAGCTAACCCTTCTAACGGTTCTTTTTCAAATTGGGTATGGTCTCCTTCAATGTAATCAAATACCTCGGGTTCTAAAACAAAAAAGGCGCCGTTAATCCAGCCCTCGCCTGTTTGTGGCTTTTCGGAAAATTCCATCACTCGATCGCCGTCAAATTCCAAATGCCCATATCGGGCAGGCGGGCGGACCGTTGTTAGTGTAGCAAGTTTGCCATGAGATTTATGGAACTTAAGAAGATCATCAAGGTTCACATCGGAAACGCCATCACCCCAAGTAAGCAAAAACGTTTCATTGTCCATGAAAGGCTTAAATCTTTTGATGCGGCCCCCTGTGTTGGTTTTCAATCCAGTTTCGATTAAATTAACATTCCAGTCTTCCTTGGATTGATGATCGGAACGCTGAACCTGGCCAGAAGTCATGTTTACTGAGATATTGCCTTGTAATCCACTATAATCCACAAAATATTTTTTTATCATTTCGCCTTTATATCCAAGGGCGACAAAAAAATCTTTGTAACCATAGTGGGCATATAATTTCATGATATGCCATAAAATAGGTTTTCCTCCCACTTCTACCAGCGGTTTTGGCCTTATCTCAGTTTCCTCGGCTAGGCGGGTGCCATATCCACCTGCTAATATTCCAACTTTCATGTTGATCCTTTCTTATTTCTCATAAATCAAGATTATAATGTGAATTTCAAGCTGATCGTGAGTATTCCCAGAAATTAAAGTAACGGCCGATTTGCCAAAAACATTAGCCATAAATTCATTGTTTGGATGTGCATTGCTCGCATATTTGTTTATTGTATTGTCTTCAACCCATCCGGGCAAAGTTTCAATGTGTTGCCGAACAAGGGGGCGGCTGTAAAAAACATTCTCTTGTGTCGCTTTACGTCTTTTTCAACTGAGCATTGATAGGTTTATTACGATAATAAGCATTATGCAATAGTTACTGTTGAACTGGAGCGGGCAGTATGAAATCATTGGGCATGAGTACCCACATTTTTCCTGCTTGCTTCATTTTTCCTGCTTGTTTGCCAGCTTCTGGCCCAAATCCCCAGAAGAAATCCGCGCGCACGTTACCTTTAATCGCATTGCCGGCATCTTGGGCTACCATGAGACGCTGCAACGGTTTGTTTGAATTGGGCCAGGTTGTTGCGAGAAAAACAGGCGATCCCTGGGGTATGGCGCGTGGGTCAATAGCGAGACTTCTTCCTGCCGTAAGTGGGACGCCCAGCGCGCCTATTGGACCAGAAAGATCGTCAGGCAGCTCGCGAAAGAATATGAAACGTGAATTTTGTTGTAGCAATTTGTGCAGTTTTTCTGGGTTTTGTTGGCCCCACTGCTTGATTCCCTGCATCGAAGCTTTTTCCAATGGTAGCTCGCCATTTTGCACTAACAGTTTTCCAATAGAGCGATAAGGATGGCCGTTATGCTCGGCATAACCAATTTTCAACATTTCACCGTTTTCCAGTGCAATTCGGCCTGATCCCTGGATTTGTAGAAAAAATAGTTCTACTTCATCATCAACCCACAGAAATTCATATCCATCTAATATTTCAGGTTTATTCATTATTTCAGCGCGGCTATAAAAAGGAACTACCTTGTGCCCTTCTAACCGTCCACGTAGTTTTATGTCTTTAATTTCAGGATAAATAGCTCCTAAATCAATAACGAGGAGTTCATTTGGTGCGGTATAAAGTGGAAAGCGATATCGCTCGGAAGGGTTGCGGCTGCCGCGTAGTAAGGGTTCGTAATAGCCTGTAATCAGCCCATCGTTGCTGCCATCAGCATTTATTACCTGATAGGGCATGAAATTTGTCTCAAAAAAGTCTCTCAATGTGGCATCATCGGGTTGTGTTATAGAAGTAGCTATAGAACAACTTTTTTGCCATAGCGGTTGTTTACCTAAACTTGCGCAGCTTTGTAGGAATGCTTCCCATGCCGGTAATAAATCGTCATCATTCCAGCCTGTCACCTCAGACCATTTGGTTGTTTTAAGGTTGGGAAAGGCTGATGACTGAGATGGCAGTGTGGTTGTCGGTTCAGGGGGTTCTTTAGGCGTTTCCACCGTAATGGGCGGCGTTCGGGTCTCGGTTGAGCAAGCATTCAGTAACAGTATCAATGCAAGGGCAAGAAAACTTAATTGATTTTTCATTAAATTTCTAGTTTGATGTAATATTTTGAATATTTGATAACTATACACTAACCAAAATTATGTGGGTAATAGCAATAGAAGCGATACTGGCGTTGGGGTTGTTTATTTTTATTATCTGGTGGACTATGTTTTCGGGTAAAAAGAAAAAAGATGATGATCACGAATAGTTTATTTACTAAACTGGACTATCAATATCTATGAATTGATGTGTGACTTCAAATTTTTGTGCAATATGCTCGCCTAAAGCGAGAATGCCATAACGTTCGGTTGCATGATGTCCTGCCGCAATATACGCAACGCCAGATTCGCGTGCAGCATGGACATTTTGTTCGGAAATTTCACCGGTGATAAATGCATCAACACCAAGAGAGATTGCTTCATCAAAGTAGTTTTGAGCGGCGCCGGTACACCAGGCCACACGATGGATTGATTTGTCTAAATCGCCGATTATCATCGGGTTTCGCGATAGTTTCTTGGTTATATTGGATCTCAAGATTCCTAATGTTACGGGTTGTATTAATTTTCCGTGGGCAGCGATCTCTTGCTCTCCAAAGCGGCCTAATTCAATAAAACCTAGTTCGCGGGCTAATTGTACGTTATTACCGTGTTCTTGATGAATGTCGAGGGGTAAATGGTAGGCAAACAAATTGAT
>CBDUIU010000193.1:0-7176 GCA_965367335.1 uncultured Saprospiraceae bacterium | reverse complement strand
CCTTGGACCTACGGATTAACAGTCCGGCGCTCTAACCAGCTGAGCTAAAGAGGCAGCTTAGCACTTTTAGTATTAAAGCGGGGCAAAGATAGTGTTTCTCTACAAACCCTGCAATAGTTCTCGCATTTTTTTCTATAAAAATTCTACTCCCTAACTGACGAAAAGCTGAGGAATAAATCCTTTATGATTTTATCCCGATGCGTTGCAGAATGTTTAGCTCTTCATCCATGTCCGCTCTTGAAACAATTGGCCGAACTTGACAAACATATTTTCTTTTTCCCTGAAAATAGGAGCTTGTTTCGCTAGCTTGAAAGAATCGAGCTTGGAATAAACGGGCACCGACTCTTAATTGAATGGGATTATTATTAATATTAGTTAGTTCAATAGAAAAACAGCCCGCGTAACCTGGTTGCACAATAGTTGCTAAACTGAGCCCCAATCGCGCATATGATGAACGCATGTTCAAAACGGCAAATACATTTTCAGGGAGTTTGAGGTATTCAAGACTGGAGCAAAGTACTGTTTGGTTAGGGTGGAGCAAAAAGGTTTGTCCCATTCGACGGCGAGTGGGCTCAAAGAAGTTTTTTAATGGAGGAGTGGCTTTGGGGTTTGCGGCATCAATGTAGGCGCCTCGCCCCTGAAAGGATACCAAAAAGTCAGTCCCAAGCCGAAGGTCAAGGGTGATTTCCCCGAGTTGAGTGGTCGCATCCAGCAACGGTCGAATAACCATTTCTTCAGATTCGATCAAGGATTGAATTTGGCCTTTACTCAGATACATACTGATGGGTTTTCCAGGACTGTGTGATCATATAGTTACTAATGGACTTTTCGATCAGATTATTTAAATAGAGGTAAATTTTAAAGTGATCAGACTCTTGAAAGCGTTCGCGATGGTTAAACCAGGTATCCCAGCCTGCCACAAAGAGGCCGTGCAATTGTCGGTCAGATGTGATAATGGGTGGAACATATGCATAAAAATCTTCCTGGTTGGGCATTTCAAAACGAATCTCAAATTGCTTTCCTAAAATTTTTTTCAAGACTTGTTGAAAGTCGTCTATAATGGGATTAGACCGACCATTTAAAAAATCATCAACCACTTGTAAACGTTCTGTAGTAGAAGGGTGTGTATCACTTGAACTATCTAATGGGACTTCATAACTTAAAGACCGACATACGTTACGGTCCACGTATTGTGCGGCAAACAAGTCAGCAAAGTACTCTCGGTAATGATTACTTTTTTTGATAGATTCCTCGATTGTCAGGTTGGGATATTCCTGGTAAATAAAAGATTCAGATATAGAGTGTTTGAGATCAATGAAATGACCTAACTCATGATAAAGCACCACATTAAAAAAGTAATCATTCACTTCGTGTCGGGGAACAGAAATCTGAATCAGCCGATTGGTGAAATGAATAGCAAAATGCCGTTCAATCAATTCAAAAAGAGAATCCTCTAAGGATAAGCTCGGGTCGAAATAGTATTCTTCTTTATTTAAAGACGTAACGAAGGTGTATTCTCCTTCCACCCAATCTTTCAGCGCTTTTTCCAAACAAAATAAAGTTTCGAAGGGTATTTGGTTTAAAGTACTGTCTTCCAAAAACTGAATACTCAGGCTTATAAAGGACAAGGTATCTGCCAACAGATCTGCATCTTCTCGCCGCTGTCCCGTAGCTAACGCACGGATACTCTGTTCTGTGTGATGAAATAACTGAAATAAATTATGCTGATAATGATCCAGAGAAAGGTTAGAATATTCGTTGCCGACTAGCGTCTGCAGCTGATTATGAACCTTACAGAGGTTGAGTTCTAATAAAGGGATATCCATCAAGTGCAAAGTTACAGTCTAACAACGGCCTCTTCCATGTACTTTTTCAGTTGGCTAAAATGAGTTGGATCTAAGGACTCCGTATCCACCGATTTAAAATAATCCGGATGCGTTTTGGCCAAAAAAGCTACTAAGGGAATCGTCTCCCGCTGTGGAATTTGGTAGAAGGTCATAGTCCCATTTACGATTCCCTGGGTATGGGCAAAGAGCGTTACAAACAACCAACCAATCGTTTTATCCCGTTGTTGCATAAAATCATTTAGCAATAACAAGTACCGCTTGATGTTATCTTTCTTGATGTTGCGTTTAGCAAAAAGCATATGTATAGATATGAGATGTCAATTTTTGAATAAGTAAAACATTGGCATTTCTATTACGAAGTTATTCTTTTTTTACGAAAATATTGAATTTAAGTTTAACCTGAAACATGAGCCCTGGCAAACATTATCTGGTTTTTGAGCCAAGTCACTTATTTCTTATCGTTACTTATTATTTTCTAATCTTTCAATCAAGCGTCCGGAGATCCGTAAGAAATCCATTTCTGTAATCATTCCAATCAATTCTTTTCCATCAACAACAGGTAAACAACCGATTTTATTTTTTCGCATAATGGTCATTGCTTCCAATATCGTATTGTCGGCAGTTACTGTAGTGGGTGTCTTAATCATTATATCTTTTACCAAAGTGGTCTGACCATTAAGGCTATTATTATGGATTAAATGACGTAAAATCAGTCGCGATGTAATTAATCCGACCAGATTACCCTTAGTATCTTCCACCGGAGTAAAGCGGATATGACGGAAATCCATCATCTCGGCAACTAAAGGAATGATATCATCTTTTTGAACAGTGAACAGGTCAGTAGACATAAATTCTTCGACCAATAATTTTGAGGGGCGGTATTCTTTCAAATCTCCGAGTTTAGGTAAAGGCCATTTATGCACTGGAATTTCTTTCTTTTGGTTTTCGATCATGGCGGCTGTCATGCAGCAAAGCGCTTCATCAGCATTGGTTTCTTCTTTGAGTTGGGTAAATGCCCTGAGTTGCCAGCGAGCGCCATTTGTGTTTTTACGAGCACGTTTTTCAATTACATCCAGGTAACGGTCAATATCTTTCTGCACTACTTTAAAAGACTTTAGGCCTTCCCGGGCAACCGGTAGTAGCTCCTTTAAAACTAACTCGGAAGCCGTTATCTTTTTATCTTTAAACCAAGTAAATTTAGTGTCAATCCCATAGCGTGCTGCTTTACCAAAGTTGTCTCTAACATCTGAGTAAGAAATGTGTTCAGTAATGTCTTTATACTTATTTGCCATACCAACCATTAAACCAATCCAAAATGCGGTATTCGCCACTTCATCCAATACCGTCGGCCCCGCGGCAAAGACTCTATTCTCAATCCGCAAGTGTGGTTTACCCGTTTCACTAATACCATAACAAGGGCGATTCCAGCGATATACTGTTGAATTATGTACTTGTAATGCTCGCAACTTAGGCACAATTCCTTTATTGATCATTTCGATCGCATCTTCTTCAACATCTCCACTAATTAAAACGCGGAAACGGGCGATATCCTCGCGATAAATATCAAGTATAGAACCCCTTAACCAGTCACTACCAAAATTGACCCTCGGGCTACGTTCCCGCATATGATCATGAGAAGTACGGGTGTCTAAGGCTTGTTGGAACAGAGCGATTCTCGTCTCATGCCAGAGGCGTCGACCAAATACGATTGGTGAATTAGCAGATATGGCCATTACCGGAGCAGCCAACGTTTGTGCAATGTTATACATTTTCACAAAGTCGTTTGGCTCTACTTGCAGGTGTACTTGAAAGCTCGTGTTACAGGCTTCTAAAAGTGGAGAATCATGTTTTACCAAAAGTTCATCAATCCCTAACAACCGTAGTTCATAAGCATCGCCAATTCGTTGGCTGTTTATGGATTCCATTAACGCGTAATAGCGTTGTTTTGGTGTTAGGTTATCCATACTAAGATGGAACTTTCTCAGGGTAGGAAGAATGCCGGTAAGCACCAGTTCCGCATCCATACCATTTAATACTTTTCGAATCCGGTTGAGTTTGTCCAGGTTTTCTTTTTCTAACTGCGAGAAACAATTACCTTTCAAAACACGTGGCGTAAGGTTTGTTTCTAAGTTAAATTTAGCCAATTCCGTTTCAACCCAAGGGTATTTCTTCATCTTCTCCAAAGCCTCCATGGCGATGTTTGCAGGTTTAAGCGTTTGGTGATGTACCAAGGCCATTTCTTGTTCTGCACCAATACGGGTAATACCAGTTTCAAACCAATCATGTTCAAGCATATACTCCAAAGCACGAACGTCTTTAAGTAAATAACTAACAAACCGCTGCATGTCTTTTTGGTCTTTAAGAAGAGATACTTTCTGTTCGCCCATATTTAATTTATTGGTTTTGTTACTTCTTTGATCAGGTTACATCCAGGATAGAATGCTCCTTTCAAAGATCCATTGACTATTAGTTTGACTAAATTTAACACTTCTATTGGAGATTGCAAATTATTTTGCGTTTGATAGCTACAAAACACTTTTTACAAAGACTCGTTATTCTTGTATATTTTTGCCCTATGAATATAAAAACATATAGCCTAATCGCTTTTTTAAGTGTTCTGTTGTTTACAAGTAGTTGTAATAAAGACAACGAAGGACTATTCAATGTACCATTCCAAGTAGATTTCACCATCCCTGCGGGATTGAATACATTTGATACCCACTACCTAATTATCAATGATATTCCAAGTACTGTCGCGAATCTAATCAATCAGAATGGAATTGATAAGGAAAGTATTCAATCAATAAACCCTAAAGAAGCAATTATTTCTTCCATTTTTGGCAATCAAACTTATGATCTGTTTCGCGAGATTTCTGTCGAAATATTTCCCTCTGGTGGAGACCCTGATCGTGGCTTTGAGGCCTTTTACCGGGATCCTGTCCCTGCCAATGCCGGGGATGACCTAGGCTTAATTGGTACTTTGATTAACGCTAAGGATATTCTGATAGAAGATCGGTTTTCGCTGCGGATTCGAATGGAAATGCGTTACATTCCACAGCAATTTGTGGAAAGCAGGCTGAATTTCGAATTTGTCGTAAGGTAAGTAGAGCGCTTCTATTAAATACCAACAATAGCCAGGATTTCTTCTACGTGCTTTCGATCATTAGAAAGTCGTGGAACTTTATGTTGATTGCCAAACTTCCCTTTTGACCTTAGCCAATTGTGGAAAGTTCCACGGGGTAAACAGCGTAATTCCAGCTGTTCTAAAGCCATATCTTTATAGCGTTTCGCCTCATAATCTGAATTAACTGCCTGAAGGTTTTCATCAAGCCGTTGCGTAAAACGAGCCAGATTAGGAGGATCCTTTTCAAATTCTATTAACCATTGATGGCGACCTTTTGCCTGGCCTTTGAAAAAGATTGGTGCTACCGTATATTCAGCAGCAATTGCCCCGGTCTCCTGGCATGTATTAGCCAGTGCTGCGTCGGAATTAGCGACGATTATCTCTTCGCCAAAGGCATTAACGAACTGCGTTGTACGGCCGGTAATTTTATACAAATAAGGCTGTGTATTGGTAAAAGTAATCGTATCACCAATCGCATAGCGCCATAATCCGGCATTTGTAGTGATGATCATCACGTACTGTTCTCCAACTTTCACGCCTTCTAAAGGAATAGCTTCAGCCCTACTTGTACCCCAATCTTTTGCCGGGACAAACTCATAGTATACACCATTATCAACTAACAATAGCAAATCTTTACTATCTAGGGTATACTGAGTTCCAAAGTATCCTTCAGAGGCATTATAAACTTCGAGGTAGGTTATATCGTCAGAGGGAAGCAATTGACGGAGTTGGTCCATATGAGGAGTAATACTAACACCTCCGTGGATATAGGCTTCAAAGTTTGGCCAAACTTCCAATATGTTGTTTTTCCCACTGTACTCGAGGATATGACGGAAAAAGACGATCAGCCAGGTAGGTACGCCGCCGCACATCCGAATATAAGGTCGAACGTCATCACGAATAGCATATTCTGCCATCAATTTGATCTTACTTTCCCAATCATCCCTAAAAATGATGTCAAAATCAGGTTCAAAAAAAGGCCGCGCAACCTTGGGCATAAAACGCGTCATCAAGGCCGAAACATCGCCATACATAACTTCTTGATTCCGATCATAATACTTGTAATTCCCAATCATTAAGAAGTTCTTTCCTGCAAAGATGTTACTATCTGGTTTATAGTGATAAAGGATGTTCATGGTATCCCAGGTACCACGAATATGGCAGGTTTTGAAGTTGATATTAGAAACAGGGATAAATTTGCTTTTAGCACTGGTCGTCCCAGAAGATTTGGAGAACATTGTCACTTTCCCAGGCCAAAGAATGTCACTTTCGCCTAACATCATTCGCTCAATAGAAGACTTAAACTCCTCGTATTCCTGAATGGGAACCATGCGACGATAAGCTGACGGAGAGTTAACCGCTTGAAACCCAAACCGTTTCCCCCACTCGGTTTCGCGTCCGGCTGCCATCAACTCCTCCCACGTGCGTTGCTGGGCTTCTAATGGGTTCTCAGCCATTCTCTCGATCCGATCAAAGCGTAGGTGATAATAGGTTTGAAATAGCTTATTCGCTAATTCCCTCATAGGTTGATTTATTTAGGAAAGTGGTAGTTATTATTGGAGTGTAGATTAAAGTTAATAACTTTTTTCAAAAAGCCAACATATGACAATGAGAAAACCCACGAACCGTTTAAGTGTTCGTAGGTTTTCAAATTTATTCTTTGGCTTTGTATTTAGCGCTCTATGACCTTTCTAGGTATCCGTTCAGGTGTGGTCCAATAATCGTCTCTAATGTTGCGGCCGCTAGTGATCTCGCCGATTTTGGATTTTGACCTTTATCCATATAATAATCTTCGAGGCGAATCATCGATTGAAAATAGGTAACTTTCAAAGGTAAGGTCAACTTTTGGTGGAGTAAATCTTCCTGTGCCCAAGCATCCAAGCCTTTCCAAAGACTAGTGTGCCAAGCCTCAGCAGCGGCAACTGCTTCTGGGCTTAAGGAACGATTCAATAACAGAAGACGAGAACGTCGATAAGCATTTTGATGCATTGTCGTTATGTCAATTTTCCCTGTTGGATTTAAATCTTCTGCAATGGTTTCAAGTAACTTTAGTTCCTCCCAGCTAACCATGTCATCACATGTCTCTATAGCATAACTATCATCAGATAAAAACGGACCTGCTTCAAATGCTGCAGCAGCAGCTTTAGGGTGCTTTGTAAACAACCAACACGGGACAGCAATCCCTTCCGGCTCAACAGCCTGGAT
>CBDUIU010000192.1:0-7182 GCA_965367335.1 uncultured Saprospiraceae bacterium | reverse complement strand
AATCAGGGATGATGATCCCGGTCAATGAAGCATCCGAAATGGGTGTTTTCCATAGTTGTTTTGCTGATATTGGCGATCAACAATCCATTGAAGACGACCTGAGTACCTATAGTTCACGGTTGCGGAATATGCGGTTGTTTTTGGAAAAAGCAGACCAAAGGACCTTATTACTCATTGATGAATTTGGCTCGGGTACAGATCCGAAAATTGGCGGAGCGATCGCAGAGGCTATTCTGAAAGAACTCAATTCTCGTAAAAGCCACGGCGTTATTACCACCCACTATTCCAACCTTAAGGTCTTTGCTTTCAAAACGCCTGGTATCGTCAATGGAGCTATGCATTTCGACAAAGAACACCTCAGCCCAACTTATGAATTGAATATTGGGCGCCCTGGCAGTTCCTTTGCTTTTGAGATTGCGCAAAAAAGTGGGCTGGATGCAAAAGTGCTTAAATATGCCAAGCATAGAACTGGCGTTCAAGAAAAAGCTGTAGATCAATTACTCGTAGATCTGCAAAGAGAAAAGAAAGAAGTAGATGAAAAAATGGCGGGCTTGGAAGAACGGGAAAAGAAGCTGGAAAAGCTGATAAAGAATTACGAAAACATGCACCGGGAGCTAGAGTATCGTCGGAAAAAGATCAAGTTGGATGCCAAAGCTCAAGATCTCCAACAAGCTGCACGCGATAATAAGGAAATGGAAAAATTGGTCCGGGAGATCAAAGAAGGTAAAAATTTGGAGAAGGCTAAAAAGTTAGCAGCACAGGTTCGGGAAAAAAGAAAACAATTAACTTCCGAAACAACGGAGCTTTCAAACGAGGTTTATAGCAAAGCTCCGATCCCTGCTGCGGCTAAAAAGAAAAATATTGAAGTAGGTGATTTTGTAAAACTGCGAAGTGGCGGTGCAGCGGGTAGAGTAGAGTCAATTGATAAGGGAAAAGTGATCGTTCAGATGGGTATCATGAAAATGACGACTCGGCTGGCTGATATTGTTCCTGCTAATGAGCCGCTTACGCTGAATAGCAAAAAGAGCGTTAATACCAATGTTAAGTCAGAGCCACAATTTGAATCTACAGTTGATGTTCGTGGCTTGACAAAAGAAGAAGCGACGATCGTTCTGGAAAGTTTTATTGATAAGGCGATGATGTCGAATGCTACGGTGCTGAAAATCGTCCACGGAAAGGGGAGTGGTGTTTTGCGAAATGTTGTGAAGAAAAAACTGCGGGAGTATGGCGATCAGGTAGAACGGTACGAACATCCGCAACCGGAGTCTGGGGGGGATGGGGTTACTTTGGTGTATTTGTAGGGGGGAAGGTATTTTGTGGGTGTGTTTTTTTGTGGAGCGGGGTTTTGTGGGGTGTAGATATTTGTGGAGTGGTTTTTTTGTGAAGTGGGGTTTGGGCCAACTAAAGTTGGTTTTTTTGTGGGGATGGTTTTTGGCCAACTAAAGTTGGTTTTTTTTGTACGGGTGGTTTCAGCCAACTAAAGTTGGGGGGAGACTTGCCCGGCTGAAGCCGGGGGAACATAAAAAAACAGGTAAGCTGCTAATGCAACTTACCCGCCGCTGAGGGATTATAACACGGTAGATAATTATTGGGAACACGATACAAAAATTGGTTGTTCGTTGTTCCGAGAATGAAGAGACTTCCCCTCAGAGGAAGTCTTTAATTCGTAGTATGCTTTATTTTCCTTTCGCTTTCACCATCTAAAGCAGCCGCAAAATAGAAAATATTTCTAAGTTTCTGACTAAAGCAAGCTAAATTTTTCAATTTAGCCCCAAAAAAAGTGGGAAAGCATGTATTTCGCCTAAAGTTTAATTTAAGGCGGCCCATTTTCTTAGAACATTTCTGTTCCAGCAAAATGGAAATTTCCTTCCCGATCTGCATTTTCATCAGAATCAGCACCGTGAACGGCGTTCTCTCCAATACTTTTGGCAAATAGCGCACGGATGGTACCTGGAGCAGCTTCAGACGGATTCGTTGCTCCAATCAAGGTTCGAAAATCAGCTACAGCATTGTCCTTTTCCAAAATCGCAGCAACGATAGGACCGGAAGACATGAATTCTACTAACTCTCCGTAGAAAGGACGCTCTTTGTGCACCTCATAAAATTCCCCGGCTTTTTCAGCCGATAATTTGGTATATTTCATCGCAACAATGCGGAATCCTGCCCCGTTGATTTTGGCAAGGATAGCTCCAATATGGCCTGCTTTTACCGCATCCGGCTTAATCATGGTGAAAGTTCTGTTTCCAGACATATTCAATAATTTATTTAGGTTTAAATACTCATTTATGATATCGCCTCAGAAAGGCGGTGCAAAAGTAGGGAACCTATTGAATAAAAGCAAGCAGAATTCTGGATATTAAAAACACTATTTATTCTGCATGTTTAAACCTTCTCTTTATTACATCGTATAATGAGTATTTATGGTTGATAAAATTTCTATTTTGTATTCAGCTCAATTTTTCAGAACTTCGCGGTTTCGCATTTAAACATATAGATGGAGAATATAGCTAATCTTAGACTCAAGTTATCTGTCCCTCAAGACATTGTGATCACTTCACATCGTAATCCTGACGGGGATGCCATCGGTTCCTCTTTGGCGATGTATCATTATCTTAACAGACATGGGCACTCCGTTAAGATGGTAGTGCCTTCTGAATACCCATTTGTTTTTGAGTGGATGCCTGCCATTAAAGAGATGCTGGTTTTTGATTTGGAGCAGGACAGATGTCTGGAAGAAATTAAACAGGCTTCGCTCATTTTTTGTCTGGATTATAATTCACTTGACCGGATTGATAAACTGGCAGAACCTATTGATCCGGATAAGCAAACCCTCGTGATGATTGACCATCACCTGGATCCCGATATCCCGGCTGAATTTTCGCTTTCTGACCCAACGGCTAGTTCGACTTGTGAGCTCGTCTACGATTTTCTGCAAATGATTGATGCCGATGATGAAATCGATAAAACCTTAGGAGAGGCGATCTTTACCGGTATTCTCACCGACACCGGCTCATTCAAATACAGCACCAGTCCTAAGTTATTCAGAATCGTAGCTTCATTGTTAGAAAAAGGGGTGGATGATTACAAGTTACAAGACCTCATTTTCAACTCCCTGACTGTAAAACAATTACGCCTCCTTGGGCATTGCTTGGCTAATCGAATGGAAATCCTGGATGAATTCAAAACAGGCATTATCACCTTGAACCGGCAAGATTATGAACAATTTGATATTCAACGGGGCGATACAGAAGGAATTGTCAATTTTATTTTAAAAATAAAAGAGATAAATGTTGCCGCATTTATTACTGAGCAACCTAACATTGTCAAACTATCGCTTCGTTCTAAAGGGGATTTTTCAGTGCAGGAAATTGCTCGCAAGTATTTCAAAGGTGGGGGCCATAAAAATGCTTCAGGTGGGTACTCCTTTACTGGTTTAAGTAGTACGGTAAAAAAATTCAAAGAAATTTTACCGGAATATAAAACTGCCCTGGAATATTAGACATTTCTTTTTATTGCATCCGTAATTCAACCATATGAAATACCCGGTTCCTTTTTTACTGCTGGCATTGCCTTTGCTATTTCTGCTTGCCTGTTCCGGCACCAAAAAGCAGCAAAAGTTAGAATACAAAAAAACCAAGTCTGGTTATACTTACGTCTTTCATCAAGATAAAAAAGGAAAGAAGCCAAAAGTAGGAGATGAAGTAGCTTATCACCAGATTGTAATGAAAAATGATACGCTGCTGCAATCCACCTGGTATCAGCAAGAGCCACGTAAAACCGTTCTTCCACCTAAAGACTCAGTGGCATCACCTCCTCCGCCTCATTACGAAGCTTTGTTATTGATGTCTCCAGGGGATAGTCTTACAATTTGGCAAACCTTAGAACAATATAAACAGGAGGAGTTGCCGCGCGGCGTTCATCCTCAGGATACCTTCATCTATCACCTCAAATTATTTGGAATCCGTCCGGCAAAAGAAGTGCAAGCTGAAAAAGAAGCATTGATCGCGCAGGGTAAATCCTTAGAAGAAGAGGTCATGCCACAACGCATTAAAGATTACCTGGCTGGCAAACTGGATGATCAGATCACGACTACAGCATCAGGACTGAAGTACATCATTCACGAACAGGGTAGTGGGCGTAAAGTAGAAAGCGGGAATTTCCTGGCGGTCCATTATATTGGCTTCTTATCAGACGGTACTGTCTTTGACAAATCCTACAAGAAATTATATACGCCTTACAACCTTCGCGTTGACCGGGGGAATGTCATCAAGGGCTGGGATGAAGGTCTTATGTTACTAAATGAAGGCGGAAGCATGACACTGTTTATTCCTTATCAATTAGCATATGGCGTAGCAGGTAGCCCTCCTACTATTCCGGAAAAGTCAGAATTGATTTTTCACGTTGTTTTGGAAAAAATTCGTTTTTAATCAATAGGGGAAAAAGGATAAAATCAAAGGCTTGGTAGACTCAAAACAATTCCTATCTTTGCCCCATGACAAACGATCAATTTAAAGAACTGCAAAACCGGTTGGACATGTTAAGGAGGTATCTTTGACGTCGATAAACGGCTATTAGATATTCAAGACAAAAAACTCCAATCCCAGGATCCGGAGTTTTGGTCCGATCAGGAAAAGGCGAAATCTGTACTCAAATCCATCAAAATTAATGAAGGTTGGATAGCGGGTTATCAACAAGTCAAAGAACTAGTTGATGACCTGGAGGTCTTACAAGAATTCCAAAAGGAAGGAGAAGTATCCGAAGAAGAGTTAGAAGAAAAATATCAAGCTACGATAACGTCTATTGAAGAGCTGGAGTTTAAGTCTACGCTCAACAAAAAGGAAGACGAACTCAGTTGTATCCTGGAGATTAATGCGGGGGCCGGCGGAACGGAAAGTTGCGATTGGTCGCAAATGCTATTGCGCATGTATACCATGTGGGCAGAACGCAATGGCTTTAAATGGAGCGAACTTAGCCGTCAGGACGGTGACGTAGCTGGCATTAAATCCGCTTCTATTGAAATTGACGGACCCTTTGCTTATGGCTATTTAAAAGGAGAAAATGGCGTGCATCGCTTGGTGCGGATCAGTCCTTTTAATGCTCAAGGTAAACGTCAAACATCTTTTGCCTCGGTTTATGTTCATCCTATGGTTGATGATTCCATTGAGATTGACATCAATCCAGCAGACTTAGAAATGGATACTTTTCGAGCGAGTGGAGCCGGTGGACAGCATGTGAATAAGACGGAATCAGCGGTACGTTTGCGCCATTTACCTTCCGGTGTAGTAGTGGAGTGTCAGCAAGAACGCTCCCAACATATGAACAGAGATAAAGCCATGCAAATGCTGAAGTCTCGCTTATATGAAATAGAGTTACAAAAACAATATGCTGAGCGGGATAAAGTGGAAGCGGGTAAAACTAAAATTGAATGGGGCGCTCAAATTCGGTCTTATGTTCTGGATGACCGACGAGTAAAGGATCATCGGACGAATTATCAAACCGGGACTACGGATGCGGTATTGGACGGGCAGATTGATGAGTTTTTAAAAGCATATTTGATGAGTAGTGATAAATAGCTTTACTTAAGTAGTTCACGAAAGCTAGGGTTGGTGATTAAACACAACTTATACTTGCGCGCCTTCCTGTGCATAGTCAATTTCCTCTATTTTTTCGACATTAAAAGATTTCAAAAATGTTTCGATATAAAAAGCAGTTTTCTCCGGCTGTTCAATATGAGGATAGTGGCCAGCATCTGGAAAAAGTACAAGATCTACAGATTCTTTTTTATCATTATAATATTGTGCAGTGCTGAATCCACTGTATTTATCACTATCATCAATACCCCATATTAAACGGATAGGTATGTTGGTTTTTATCATGGCATCGGACCAGGTCTTAGCGTAGAGATGTCTGTTATTTAGAAACTTAGTGGTTGAATTCAGTCTGTAAACACCGTCTTTATAACGTAACAATTGCCAATACTGATCGAGGAGTTCATTTGATGGTTGGGAATTATGACCGAATAAAGCGGCTAAGTTTTTTGTTAAATGTTTTTTCTTAAATAAATATTTACAAAACCATTTACCGAAAGGGCCTTTCAGCATATTTAAGATTCTGATTTTCTTTACTTTCTCCATAAAAATGGCACCATTCAGTAAGCAGACCGATGACAGTTTGATATTCAGCTGTCCTTGGTTCTGTCTATGCATCAGTTCCTGCACGACTGTTACACTAAAACTTTGCCCTATGATATGAAATTGCTTAATCCCCAGGTGATTGGCCAGTGCGATGATGAGGTCAGCATAGGTGTGAATGGTATAAGAGAAATCTATTGGTTTGTCAGAAAAACCAAACCCAGGGTAATCAATAGCAATTAATTGAAAATTTTCACTCAGTGATCCCCACACTTGATGCCAGTCCCAGCTGGAAGTAGGGAATGCATGTAGTAAAAATACAATTGGGCCTTCTCCTTCTTTTCGATAAAAGACTTGGCAGTCCTTGAAATTATAGTATGTGCCCGAAGCTTTCCATTCCTCTAAAGTCATTGATTGTGTTATAATGTTTGTAAGGTATAGTAGTAGTTACTATACAAAACCAAAAAAAGCGCCAAAAAGCTGTCATAACCAATAAACTAGGTATTAACAAAATTAATCATCTCCAAAGTCAGCCTCCATTGTCATTTCTTCAATCCAAGCCTCATAACTCGAGTTGGCTTCTACTTCAGACTTCATAATACAGGGTACTTCATAAGGATGAATAGCCACCAGGTAAGTTTGCAGCCTGGGCCAGTATTTACTTTGCGTTTTCACCAAACTAACCCATTCGTCTTCATTAGCAATTGCTCCTTGCCACCAATAGGCACTGGTGATGGGAAAGATATTAGCACAAGCGACCATCCTTTTTTGAAGTAATTGGTCTGTAAATTTTTGGGCAGCTGCTTTGTCTGAGTGGGTGATGTAAATAGTGATGAAACTCATATTAAAATTGTATAAATGATACTATAATAAAAGAATCCTGGTTTATCTTTGTTTCTAACATGATAATTCATCGAAAAATAATAAACATTTTACAATTTTCCGCCTTTACGGTGTTACTAGGAAGAAGCTGGCAACATTTGTATTGGGATGCTCCTTTCAGAAGTTTATTGTGGGACGAAAATTGGTTAGGAGGAGTCGTTCGATCCCT
>CBDUIU010000191.1:0-7192 GCA_965367335.1 uncultured Saprospiraceae bacterium | reverse complement strand
TGCCATCGCAGCCTTCGCCACTTGTACAAGGTGAAGCAGGGCCATCTGTATAATTGAGGAAAGCAACGTAGGTTTGTGCGCTTAGAGCAAAAGTAAAACTAATAGATAAAATTACTTGAAGTAGTAGTTTGGGTAAAAAATGACTTTTCATGATAATGAAGTTTTGGGCGTGAGTGAATTGTGTTACTAAAAATGTCTAGTCATTAGCAGTATACTTGTGTTTTAATTTTGCTTTTTATCTGACAATCAGATTTAATGGGTTACTTAAAGTGGATCATAGGCAGTTTTACCAACCTTTTGCTCCGTTTGAATCGTGCTGCTTTCTAAAGATGCATACCAAAGACCTAAACAAACAACCCGGCTGAAATCCCGGATTTCTGCTTTCCAGCTTGCTCCATCCGTATACAGGTTGTTTAAGGAACTACGGTCTAGCCAGGGGATATGGCTAGATAGCTCTGGTAAAAAATGATCAAAAAAGAAATGGGCTGTTTCGAATTGATTATAATCGTTTTCGTGTTTGTTTCTAATTTTTTTAGTGAAAAAGGAATACGCAATCCGCGGGATTCCTAACAGGGTCGTTACGTCGTAAGGAGAGTAGCCGCGATTGGTATCTATGCTGGCTAGCTCCGGGTCATTTTTAACTAAGATATGCGCATAAGTGGTTTGGCCAACCTTACGCTGTATTGGGTTATTACTTCTAAAAGGCTGATAAGCTACCGAAAAGGGCGATTGATGCAACACTTCCAGAAATTCCTCGTCGAGAAAAGGCGTTCGATTCGGACAATATTTATTTTCAATCCGCATCTCCGTCCCAAACCATTTACGTAAACTTTCCTTCATGAAAAAACGATATGCACCGCGATAGGTAGTGGCCTCGTTTTTATATTCACCCATCAATTCACACCAGATCTGATAAAGCGCTTTGGTGTAATGATTGGCATCAACTCTGAGACTTTGTAATACTTTGTTAGTAGCGATCGCCTGTCTAATTGTTTCAATTGGATCCGAAGCACTTAATAGGTCAAAGGCCAACTGGGGGATATGTATCCCGCCTTCCAGGATGGTCCTAAAGACTTCGCTACCTGCATTTCCGGTGAGTAGAAAATCAACTTTACCGGCCATATTTTTAAAAGCATGCAGATAATGAGTGCGCTCATAGGTGCCAATACCATTTGACCGAACAATGAACTCCCGCGCCTCTTCTTTAAAGTGATTTTCATAATAATCCTGATCAATATAAAAGGCATGATGCGGTAAATCCAATTGTTCACTGATCTGTTTCGCAACTTTGATATCGGTAGAACTGCGCGAACCAAACGTATAGAGTTGTAGGTGTTCTCGCTGGCGGATGGCGGAGAGGATCGTGCGACCGTCAAAACCTCCGGTAAGGGAAAGTCCTGGCTTGGTCTCCGGTGCCAGGTATTGATCAACAACGCTATTTAAAGATTCCCTGAGTTGTGTCAGAGATTGTTTTGCCGTTAATGCAGGGCCCAGGATTGAGGCCTCTATATCATACCAACATTCACCCTGGAAATCATTCGCTTGGTCCAGCCGCCAACCTCCGGGGATCAGTTCCACTTTTTCGAGAAAGCTTTGTTTTCCTAACGGGAAATTAAACAGGAGCAACTGAACGAGTGCAAATTCACTGAACTGTAGCTCCGGCAGCGCTCGCTTAAACAAGCGCAAATCATCCCCCACGTAGATCATCTCTCCCTGGTGATGAACAAATAAAGGCTTTAGTCCGTGTGCTCCGGTTAAAATATAAGCTTCAGCTTTGTGTTTCCCAATAATGACCGCATTAAAATTGCCTTTGATTTTTTTAAGCTGATCAATCGAGAAGTTTTGAACAAACCGCTCGTTAGCGTTAATCCCTTCAGTTAGTTTTTCATTCCGATAAAAAATGTCTCCATCGATATAGAAATGATAATCCTGCTGCTCATAGGCTTGCCAAAGGCCTCCTTGGTTATAGACCATTGCTGTGCCTACCTGTTGAATAGCACGCCCAAAACTTGCTGAGCATTGCTCAATCACGGAAGACGGTATGGTCTTCGCATTTTTAGGAATAGCAGTAAACAGACCGGAGGGCGTATTCATCAAAGGTTCTTAGAAAGATAATTTTTACAAAAAAAATGAGCAAAGGCTAATTGCGAAAGCGGATCGGTAAAGCGTAACTGAGCGGCATTGGTGAATTCCTACCAGGAATATATAGGTGATGAAAAATTTCCACTCATGATTCAATAAGGTTAAAATCGTAATTATAATGTTTCGGTGCCGTGTAGTTGGCTCTGTTTGCTAATCCGGTCTTTTCTAAAATTTTAATCAAACCGAATGGAAGGACCCAGTAATAATTACCACAGGCGATTTCCATTTTAGCCCTGATCTTCCACAAGGCGAGTTGTTGTTGCATGGGGGTGCCAAGTAATGCCAGCCCACCGATACGACTCATTTGGTTAACAGGGTCACTAGGTTTATTGCTAATCCCTGAGTTGGGGATTTGAAATAATTTATAATACCGGGAAGCGACTTCAATTCCTTTTTCGGATACCCCACCGTGAGGCCAGACCAAAAAATCGACGGGTCGTTGTAAGAGCTTTTCCAGCCACATTTTCACCCCAGCTAACTCCGCATCAAACCGTTCATCGGTTTCGGTTTCGGTTTCATATCGGCCGGGGTGCATGCGCATGATCTTATCCACTTTTTTCGGATCATAAGGAGTCTTTTCCTGGACCATGCGCTGCACAATAGCCCCAATCTTTAGCTCGGCCGTAGGGTCGGGCAGGTATCTTTTAGTATTGCTACATGAAGGTTGGTATGCAAAAATGGGCGTGCCCATCGGTACTTTTCTATTCAGGCTGGTCATCCAAAATGGCTTGTTATCCAGATCGGAATTCCATTCTACAAAAGGATCAACTTCGGTTTGTTTGTAAAAACCGATGATTTTATCTGAGCTATAATAGAAACTGTGAGACTTTGCGTGCGCTTCAACTTGCAAAACGCCTTCCTGATCCATCAGTTGCAGCTCTCGTTCTGAGCAATAGTTCAGGCACTCTAATCGGGCGGCGGCAGTTAGGTCGTAGTTGACTTCATCCCATCTTTTTCGAACCCGTTGTGATTTTTCAATGAAATCCTGACTAGCATACATGACACCCCGTACGCTATGTTTTTTCAATAAGGGAGCGGCAAAAACCCAATTGTCCAGATAACCATCATCAAAGGTGAGCAAGACGCTTTTTGCCGGCAACTTATATTGGCCACATTTATATTGATAAAACTGTTGGATACTCAAAAAGTGAAATCCAGCCTTTTTGAGCATGGTTAAGTACTGATCAAATAGATGTACATGGCAGACTAAGTTCGGCAAAGGATATTGCTCAGGGCGATCACTAAGCCCGTGATTCATAATGACTACTGCAGACGGGCCGGACCAGTCCCGGAAAATAATAAAAAATAACAGTATTATTACAAATAAGCAGGCGACCCAAGGTAAGGACAAACTATAGCAAAGCGCCAGGATTCCCAAACTAAGGATAGTCATCAAAAGAAGTCTTTTACCTAGGATGCGTTTCATGTCTGGCTGTAATAATGGATAAAATGACGTAGGTGGTTTTCCACACTAAACTTCTGTTGAAAAACACGTTTTAGGCCTTGTGTTTTCTGTTTGAAAAAATCAATGTTCCGTATCCGTTCGGCCAATTGATCGGCAAGGTTTCCCTCCAGTGCAATGATAGATTCGGGAAGTTGTTCCAGGATTTCTTTGTGTGCCGGAATATCAGACGCAAAGATGGGTGTCCCGGATAAAATCGCTTCGACCAAAGTATTGCCAAAAGACTCACTATAGGAAACTGAAACTACCGCCGATGCATCCTGGTAAATCTGTTCATATGAAGATAAAAAACCAGTAAAGACAAATCTATCCTGTAAACCTCGCTGATTGATTGCTGCTTCCATGGTTGATTTAAAATCACCACTTCCGACAAAATATATTTTACAATTCGGGATTTTTTGAAATAAGACTTCTGACTCTTTTATCAGCCGCAATAGGTTTTTGTAATCTACTAAGCGACCTACTACAACGATCTTGAATTCATCCCCTCTAGGTGCTTTTTTAAAATTAAAACCGGAAAAATCGAAACCATTATAAACGACATCGAATTCTGGTTTATAGCTAACTTGTTCCTGGTATCGCTGTTTTGAATATTTGGAATTAGCAATAAAACGGATGTTAGATAAATCACCAAGCAGTGCGGTCTTCCAAAGTATTTTATTTTTGATTTTATCTACAAGGTCATTTGGCTGCCAATAGCGGGTGCCGTGAATATGATAAAGGATATTTTGTACTCCGGCAGCACGTAACATGCTCAGCGAAATTGGTCCTCCGTTAAACAAATGAAAGGCGTCGTTTGGGTGCGCTTTGGCATACCGGTATAGTTTTTTATAAACCTCCTTCGTAGAGCTACTACCTTCTACCAGCTGATACTGACAATTGTCAAGCATTGTTTTTTCAGCTTTGGGCCGCAATGAGAATACCGTAAAATCAAATTGATCAGATAGATGATTGAGGTAGTTGGGAATGGTTGCTTCTATCCCTCCCAATCCGATATTCCAGGTAATAAGATGTACTGCTTGTTTCATGATATTTTAAATGCCATCGTTTTCCAGTGAATCGGAAAGTCCTTTTTGATCCAACTTTCTTAAATCCATCAAGTCTAAAAAAGCATTGTTTTTATTACGGTAACCTCCCAGGTACTTTTCCTTCGCTCCGATAATGTGCTTGGATTCACCATTAGGAGAGAGGTTTTCCCGGATAGGAATAATCTTAGACTGGTGTTTTGGTTCCTCCTCCTTTTCCGTTTTGGCAATTTGTTTATTCATCGCCAGGTAGTAAGTTAATGCAGCCATGCAAAAATAAACGCCCAACATGATCCCGGGAGCAGTAGGTTGATAATACGAAAGAATCTGCTCGGAAGATGAATGTACAATGAAGAGCCCCAGGAAAAAGATAATCAGTACTAATAAAGGACCTTTTAATGGGGCAGTTGCGGGTAATGATAAGTAAGCTAAGAAGATCTTTAATAAAAAATAGATAAAAAAGCTAGCCATCAAAACAGCACCAATAATTCCTGCGTGTAATAGGATGTTGTGATTGCCAACGTGTAAATCTGAAGAATCAAAAAAGGCATTAGAGAAACCGAGCCCTGTCAATTTGGATTCCTTCCATTTACGCAGTACCCTTGGACCACGGAAATTTATCCGTATTAGTGTTCCTCCTGCGGACAAATCACCCTGGGCTAATTTGGTCAGGGTAAACATCCGGTCCATCGCATTATTGATTTGATGGGCGACAATTGGTACTTGCTGTGCAGAAAAAAGAAGGACACCAACAAGTGCAGCCATCATCGCCAAGCGCCTAATATTAAGCTGAAACACAAAAATTACCGCCAGCAATATGATAAAAGTGATACTGATGGTCCACCCACGGGTAGCTGATAAATAGATGGAGGAAAAATTTGCCAGAAGTATGGCAGTCAAATAAAAACTACTAAAAAATTCCTTTTTGAGTGCGAGAAAATATAAGGCTCCGAAAGTGGTTAGCAGGATAACATTGTCATTATAAAATCCTCGATAAGTTTTATCTGCAGTTAGCTCAATGGCAAACCAGGCTTCCTGCTTCACACCAAAAAATTGAGGCGGCGTTTGACTGAGGATCATCGTGAAAAGCTGCGTGGCCAGAATGACAAAGGCAACCGGAAATAAATAAGCAAAGATATCCCGGATCTGTTCTATTTTGGTAAACAACCTGGGTAGCGAATAAAGCAGGAATAAAGGAAATATTTCTTTGAAAACCCTAAACTGCACATTCATCGCAGTAGATAAACCCACCGCATGTCCCTGTACCACTAAAAACATTAAATATACAAACATCGCAAACAAGGCCGTATTGAAAAACGGCCGGTAGGTTTGCTTTTTATTTGTTGCCTTGACTATCGTTAATCCAATATAGATCTGCCCAATTTCAATCGGAGGTAAACCCGGTAATATCTGAAGGACAGCCTCATATAATCCGAAAAACCCAAAAAAGCCATCGGAAACAATTAGAAAAAAGGGTAGCCAAAATCCTTCATCCTCAGATCGATAGTAGGCAATCAAGGTGCCTGCGAAATATAACCCGGAAACAATATCCGATGAAAAATAATTCACATATACCGCTCCCAGAACCAGGAGAAAGAAAAGTATGATTTGTTTTAACATCTCTAAAAAAAAAAGTGTAAAAATGAATTGTGTTGTGTTCTATTTGCTAGTGTCGCTATAACCCTAGCCCTAAGCACTGAAAACTGAAAAGCTGACCAGAGACGCTATGCCGATCTAAGTGTTTTTGTAGAAATGGAAGACTCTAATAATGTCTTTTTAAGCAAAGCAGCATTCTTGTCGAGGGAGTGCAGTTGATTGATGACGTTCTGCATCGCTTTAACTTTTTCCCTGCGTTCCTGCTCGTGATCCAGGTAATACCGGGTGATCTCCTTCGACTCTTCAAAACATTTTACTGCTGGTACGTCTATGAGTTGTTGGAAGGTGTCTTTAATGCCTTCCTGGTATTCAAGTAAAGGCAGCGCACCGGCGCCCAAAGCCTCTAACATTCGCCAGTGAATAGCATATAGCAAGCCGGGGTTTGCGTCTACCGGAGCAATCTTGGTCGCATTGTACATGTCATTCAATTGCTCTACAGTGATATAGGAAGTACGAGGATGGTATTTCTCTTTGAGTTTTGGATAGTACTCAAACCAACGTAACCAGGAGTCATCACCATGGATGCGCAGGTCAAAGTCGGTAAAGGCATTGAGGAAGTTAGCTTTTTTTAATCCCCAACTGGTTTTATAACACATCCCCACGTATAACACCTCCGATTTATATTGCTCGTATACTTCCGGGCTCAGTTGTTTTTCATGATGTTGGGGAGGAATACTGGGATACATGAAATTCAAATTTTTCAGCCCCAGTTTGTGTAAGGCACTGATCCAAAATGTATCGGTAGTATAAATGGCATCCGCCTGAAAAAGCAACGGAAGAAAATGACGATTCGTCGGGGTGTAATAAGGACAGTCTCCAAGGAAAAAAGCAATCTTGGCCGTCTTACGGAAATGAGCTACCGTCTCCGGCAACAGCATTTCGTTATTATAAGTAAAGACTACATCAG
>CBDUIU010000190.1:0-7194 GCA_965367335.1 uncultured Saprospiraceae bacterium | reverse complement strand
GACCGATAATCGTTAATGATATCAGATGTTGGACGAAATCTGAAGGGATAAACATTCCCAGAAATCAAGCATACAAAATACATTATGATTTAGTAAGGAATACCAAAAGAGAAGGCAAGCAATTAACAAGGTCATTAAGGTTAAAAAATGTGTCATTCGAAGAGGTTGAATCAAAAAAGAGACATATTTTATCCTCGAGTATTAATCATTCTAAAACCGTTAGCAATATGGTCGGTTTAGAGAATGAAACTGTTGTATTGAATTCGGATAAAAAGATTGATTTAGAAGCGGAGATTAGAAATCAGCTGAGTAGTTTACAGGTTGAATATGCTACCATTATAGAAGGTGACGGCAGTCCCAGCTATATGGTTATTGAAAATGTGTATGGCATGAACATAAGCGGAGTAATTGGTTCTTGTGCTAAAATTGATACTTTAATTTCTGAAAAAATTATCTTGCCCGAGTTTATTCAAATCGGTATGAACTGTAAATAAAATCATCTGTCTAATAATGGTTAGGTGAGTATGGCTTCCAATCCTCACTGATAGACAAATAAAATGAAAGCGTGAAAAATACAAAAATTGTATTCATTTTAATGTTGATATTCATTCAGTCATGTGAAAAAGATGAAGCAATATTGTCTTGTTTCTCTCCTGATGAAACAGATGTGGTAACCAATGAATGCCTTGATAATTGGGATTGTCAGTTTAATTTTGTGCCTGATTCGAAAATGAATTTAAATCAATATTATGGGCTTGAAGCCGGAGATAAAAATGTCTTTCAAATGATTAATCATACAGAAGGAGATCCGGTAATTCGTGATGATGAAAAGACACATATTCTGGTGTTCCAGCTGGAGGATGATTCCCAAAATAGTTTCTCTCTGGAGGATGATGATTTAGAATTGATGCAAGTATCATTTAGACTTTGTTGTTGGCCTACTAAATTTTTTGCAGTTAGGCTGGGCTGTCTGTCAGGTGAGAAAAATGCAAGTACCGGAGATTGGAAAATACAAGGCAACTTAACAGTTGTTTTTGGTCCAACATTCTCTAAAGAGATTAAATTTGATAGTGTATTTAATTAACTTAACAAGAACTCCGCTTCAACAACTGATACTCACCTTGCTTCTTAAATTCCCGAATGGACATCCCCGTATATCGTTTAAATGTTTTGGACAGATGGCTGACGTCGGTAAAACTCAATTCATCCGCAATTTCGGTAAGGGTATAATCCGAATTAAGCAAACGGATCTCCACCAATTTCAATTTGGCTTTGATGATATATTCCCGCAAAGACATTCTCACTTTTTTACGAAAAAATTCACTTAAATAAGTTGGCGACAACAAAAAGGTCTTCGCTAATTGTTCGACTTTCAACAATTGAGGCTTGTTGATGTTTTCGTTGATATAAGTTAACAATTTAGTTACACGGTCATCCTTTTCGGAATTCTCAGCGACCTCGTAAACTGCGCTTTGTTTAATGTTGCGCAACAGAATTTCCAGAATGCTGGTCATCACACTTTTGATCAAAGCAGGAGAGCTTGATTGATAATTGCGGTTTTCTTTTAAAATTAAATCAATTAATGTATAGATGTGTTGGCGGTCTACTTCACTATGGATGATGTCGCCAGGTAATTGATTGTAATTAGACAATATATAAGCTGCTTCTTTAAACCACTCCTGATGATTCGGTGCATCTTGACTATTCGCATTAAAAAAGTTGGAGGTGAATTTCAGAAAAACAAATCGGGTGCTTTCTTTGATCTGAAAGGAATGACATTTTAAAGGCGGCAGTAAAAATAGGCTACCCTTTCTGTAATCGTAAAGATTGTAGTTAATACATTGAGTCCCACTCCCCTCTTTAATCAGTACCAGCTCAAAGAAATTGTTTATAACAGGACGTTGCTGCCACTCGTCTAATTCAACTTCTTGTACTTCGAAAGGTTTATAAGCTTGTAAAACTTGCATTTTTATATAAATTTTTCACAAAACTAACCTAAAACAGGCTTAAATTCCAGTGTGTCACCCTAAAAACCTTTATTTATACCAAATCATCCTTTTTTTATACCTAAACATATAGGGCGTATTGGTACATCTTTGTCGTATTATTTAAACAATCATTTAAAAAAAGAATAATGAAAGTAATGTTGATAAATGCGTATGGCGAAAACGCAGCATTCGAAGCCGCCGAAATTGCAAAGCCGCAAGTAAAAGGAGGTCATGTCTTGATAAAGATCGCCGCATCAAGTGTGAATACTGTTGATACCATGATCCGCAAAATGGGTAAAGATTTGCCTTTGTCGCCCGATGCACCCGCTATTTTGGGAATGGACTTCGCGGGGACGGTTGAAGCGGTTGGTGAAGGGGTAAAAGGATTCTCTGTAGGAGATGAAGTCTATGGCTGTGCAGGTGGTTTGGCCGACTTGCCGGGTACCTTAGCAGAATACATCGTAGCTGACAGTAATTTGATGGCTCACAAACCTAAGAACTTATCCATGCGGGAAGCGGCTTCCTTGCCATTGGTTGCGATTACCGCTTACGAAGGTTTGACCCGCGCAGGGATTCAGAAAGGTCAAAAGGTATTGGTGCATGGTGGTGCAGGTGGTGTTGGTCATGTTGCTGTACAGTTAGCCAAATATTTCGGGGCAGACGTTTATTCGACCTGTAGTGGCGGAAAGCAATTGGAACTGATCGAACAACTTGGTGCAACAGCGATTAACTATAAAACGGAAGCAGTTGAAAAGTATGTAGCTGAGTACACCAACGGTGCAGGTTTCGACTTGGTTTTTGATTCTGTAGGTGGTGCTAACCTAACCAAATCCTTTGAAGCAGCTGGTCTGAATGCTCAGGTTGCGACTACGGTTTCTTTATGTGAATTGGATTTGACATTGGCTCACTTCAAAGGCTTATCCCTGCATGTAGTATTTATGCTGATCCCAATGCTACACAACCATAAGCGAGAAGACCACGGAAAAATCTTAAATCAACTTACTCAAATTATTGAGGAAGGCAGATTAAAACCTGTATTGGATGAACAGCGGTTTTCACTGGAAGAGGTAGGACAGGCACATGCTCATTTAGAAAGTGGACAAGCTATTGGGAAAGTCGTTGTTGAAAATTAAAGCTTAATAGCAATGTCAAATTTTGGATATTTGGCATTGCTATTTATTTCAAAAAAAATTCAAAAAAATGGATAACATAAGAATGGTCTTATTACTCACACTGGTCAGCTTTTTCACTGCCTGCGATAAGTCTAACGAAACTTCAGACAGCACGAATGCTGCACCAATTGTTAACCCAACTAACAAAGTGGTTTTAGCATCGGAAATCAAATGGACACCGCTAAACCCTGCTCGTGGCGATCAAAGTCCTCAGGCAGGTACCCTTTGGGGAGACCGAAGCAAGGAAGTAGCCACAGGTTTTCTGGTGAAATTTAAAGATGGCTTTTCTTCTCCACCGCATATTCACAATGTCACTTATCGGGGAATAGTCATTAGCGGACTCATTCACAACGATGACCCCGATGCTGCAAAAATGTGGATGCCAGCGGGTTCTTTCTGGACCCAGCCAGCCGGGGAATCACATATTACCGCAGCAAAAGGAGCAGAGAACGTCGCCTTCATTGAAATTCAAAACGGCCCCTACCTTGTCAACCCGATCGAACAGGCATTTGACAATGGAGAGCGGCCACTCAATGTGGATAAATCAAATATCGTTTGGGTGGATCTGTCCGGGCAGCCCAGCTCAGCCAATAATCCAAAAATAGCCTACCTCTGGGGCAAGCCACAAGGAAAAGAAGCATATGGAACATTGATCAAACTGCCTGCTGGATTTACAGGAAAAATCAATAGCAAGGGGTCGGGCTTTCGGGCGGTCGTCATCCAGGGACAACTTCACTATCAATTGCACAAGGAGAACAAGACCTTAGAACCCGGAAGCTATTTCAGCTCGGAGGGAGAATCGGTGCATGAGGTTGCATCTAAAGCAGCAACGGAAACTATCCTCTATGTCCGTACAGATGGTGAATTTGAGCTGATGAACCATTAAAATAAAATCATGAAAAATTTTCAATCCATCAACAAAGCATACAACAGCGTTTTTAAACCCGATCAACTGAGTTTGGGAGTCGTTGTGCCTATTGAGAATTACAGTCAAAGCTCCGTTCCGAATATGAAGAACCATCTGGAACGTGTACAGCTTGTTGAACAATTGGGTTTTAAAGCCATTTGGATTCGGGATGTCCCCTTTCATGTGCCCTCCTTTGGGGATGCCGGACAGACTTATGATCCGTTTACTTATTTAGGTTATCTTGCAGGGCAAACAAGTGAAATCGCTTTAGGGGTGGCGAGTATTGCACTGCCGTTACATCACCCTGTCCATGTGGCCAAATCAGCAGCTACCATTGACCAGCTATCCGGTGGACGTTTAATCATGGGAGTCGCTTCCGGTGATCGTCCTTCCGAGTATCCTGCCATGAACATTGACTTTGAAAAGCGGGGCGAATTGTTTCGGGATGCGTTTAATTATATCCGAGCCGCACAAGCTGATTTTCCCATTTTGGAAAACAATCATTTTGGAACCCTAAGCGGACAAATGGATGTGTTGCCAAAACCTGAATCCCATAAAATTCCCATGTTGATTACAGGGCATAGCCGGCAATCTACGGAATGGATTGCAGAGCACGGCGATGGTTGGATGTCTTATCCGAGAAGCCCCATGCAGCAGGCGTATACGATTGCTGACTGGCGCAGGCAAATTGCCGCGTACCATGATTTTGACAAACCCTATATGCAACCTTTGTATGTTATTCTTGAACAAAATGATGACTTCAAACCGCAACCCATTCAATTGGGATTCAGAATTGGAGCCAACTATCTGATTGACTATTTTAACGACATTCAGAATAATGGTGTAAATCATGTTGCGATCAACCTCCGTTTCAATTCAAGGAATATGGAAGCAACGCTGGAAGAATTAGCAGAAAAAGTATTACCTCATTTTCATCTAAAAATAAAAGAAGAGACCATAATATGAACAAGACTATCTTAATAACCGGCAGTACCGACGGCATTGGAAAATTAGCAGCGATTAAATTAGCCCAGGACGGTCATGAAATTTATTTGCACGGAAGAAACGCCGAGAAATTAGAGACCGTAATTTCAGAAATAAAACGGGCTTCAAACAATGAACAGGTAAAAGGATTCGTGGCAGATTTTTCCGATTTGCAAGCCGTCAAAAATATGGCGACGCAAGTCAATAAAACCTTAGCAAAATTAGATGTACTGATCAATAATGCAGGCGTTTATAAAAGTGCCATAACCGCAACTACGGATGATTTGGACATTCGTTTTGCGGTCAATTATTTTGCGCCATTTGTATTGACCCAGGAATTACTGTCCTTGCTCAAAAAAGGAGATGCCCCTCGAATTATCAATTTGAGTTCAGCAGCCCAGGCCCCTGTTTCTATACCGGCACTGGTTGGAAAAGAACCTTTGTCCACTCAGGCAGCCTATGCACAAAGCAAATTAGCATTGACCATGTGGAGTGTTCATCTGGCAGAAACCGAACTCGAATTAACGGTAATTGCGGTAAATCCAGGTTCATTGTTAAACACTAAAATGGTGCGAGAGGGCTTCGGTCGCGTTTGGTCATCCGCCGATAAAGGAGCAGATATACTTTATGATTTGGTGGTGTCAGAAGATCATAAAAATGCTTCAGGTAAATATTTTGACAATGACATTGAAGCTTTCGGAACGATACATCCTGCCGGCAGTAACAAAGCAGCTATTAAAACACTCATTCAAGAAACGGAGGAATGGCTGAATAAGTAGACCGCTAGCACCAGACAGCGAAATGATAAAAGTTTCTGAAAAAGAAGACAGAATAGTCATATCAAAAGATAGCGAATCTATCAAGATAACCTGATTAAATGGTCTCCTAAAAGAATTCTATTCCTGACAACTGGAAATATTGTTAACAAAGAATAAATTCGAATGTTTTAGTTAAAATAGAGGAAGCAGTAAAAGAGAAAAAGCATGATTTGCTACCTAACTACTTTACGTTAGCGAAGCGTATATCTATTCATTCCAGTAATGCACTCAAAGATATTCTACTAGAATTGAACTAGAAACGACTTAGCTTTGTCGTTTCACTGAACTTGTTTTTCGTTTAACACTCCTTTTTTGAGAGTATACTATTTATTCACATCCACAATTCTCACATTCGCCCTGTGATTCAAAGCCTTTTTGAGAACATCCACTATACCCAATCATTTCACATTTATCGCTTCCTTTATTATAAAACCAACGTTCAAAATATGCCTGACAAACCTCATCTGTTGGGGGAGTCTCTAAACATACCGGGTTATTAATTTCACATTCTTTCTTACAGGATTGAATGGTAAAAAGGAACAATATTGTAAAAAATAAGATTATTATATGTTTCATATAAAAATGTATGAATGCTTTGTACGAATGATTAACCGAAAAAACTGCCATCATTACATTCAAGGATGAGGTTTGACAAAATAGACGTAAATAAGGGTTCAAAGGTTGGTTCAAAATCGTTGAAAAGATAGCAAAAAAAACTGATGTATTTAGTACCTTTCATGATGGTTCCAAGATTTATTTAAATGAACGATAAATAAAATACCACATCAAATAACAGGCGTTAAAATGAAAAATACGTTTATCATCATATTATTATTATTGACCGCAACGAGTGCTGACGGACAGTCTCTAAAATTGGTACCCTATAAGTGCGAAGGCAACTGGGGTTTTAGTGATGTATTTGGCAACATGATAATTAATGCGGCATATGACACAGTTCAATTGTTTAGTGGATACTTAGCTGTTGTAGGGGTTGATAATAAATATGGCGTGATTGATAGCTCGGGGCTAGTCGTCTTGCCTTGCGAATTTGATGAAATTCAACCGTACAATATCGAGAATAAATGTATTCGTGTTAGGGTAAATGATAAATGGGTAGTTTATAACGAATGGGGAAAACGAATAACGAAAAATCAATTTAAAGCCTCTACTTTATATGATTGTGTTCAACATGGCTCTTTAGGTGGGATGGCCCGTATTTACATTTATTCCAAAAACGGTAAATATGGA
This sequence comes from uncultured Saprospiraceae bacterium, assembly GCA_965367335.1. GTDB lineage: Bacteria > Bacteroidota > Bacteroidia > Chitinophagales > Saprospiraceae > CBDUIU01. The sequence goes on along the minus strand of CBDUIU010000190.1, from coordinate 77 downwards.
TTGATATCTTATAGGTGCAAGGACATTGAAAATGATAGCTGTAAAAATTATCACGAACCTAAATACGATGCCTATCG
>CBDUIU010000189.1:0-7236 GCA_965367335.1 uncultured Saprospiraceae bacterium | reverse complement strand
TGCTAATAATTTTCTGCTGTATTTGTTTTACGCCAATATCACCTTAGTTCTCTTCAATATTATTCCAGCATTTCCAATGGATGGAGGACGAGTGCTCAGGGCCTTGTTATCCTTTAAGTTGGACCGGGTTCAGGCGACCCAGATCGCAGCAAACCTCGGGCAAATAATTGCAGTGTTTTTCTTTTTCATCGGGATTTTATATAATCCTGTTTTGATCTTTATTGGCTTATTTGTTTTTTTCGGTGCTTCCGGAGAATATATGATGATCCGGCAAACGAGTATGTTGAGCGGCCACCGGGTGCGGGAATCCATGATGACCAATTTCACCGTTTTTCATCCGGAGGATACCCTCGAAAAGGTGGGGCAAACATTACTTGCGGGTACAGAACGCCAATTTCTGGTGCTCGATCAGGAAGGCAATATAGTGGGCGCACTCTATAAAGAAAATATTACGGAAGCGTTTCGTAGTCGTAGGAAGGGACTTACTGTCGGTGATATCATGGATCGAAAGCTGAAGATCGTTAGACCCGATGCGGAGTTGGCAAAGATCTACCGGGCTGCTCAGTCGCGGCAAAGTCATTTTTTTCCAGTAGTCGAAAATGGACAACTAATTGGCGTAATCGATATGGAAAATATCAATGAGTTTATGATGATTCAAGCAAAACTAGATTACTAAAATATACTACCTATGTGGTAATCAACTTTCCTTCACCTGTTGCATGCCCACAGATAGCGAAGCTACCTACTATGTGACCTCTACAAACCGTGTGTCTATTGTGCCTATCCACCTATATAGTAACCAAATTTCAATAGTAAACTCAAAATGATCATTTTCTCCCATAATTCTGTAACCAGGATTTCGGACTTTCAACGCCCATTACATTAACGGGGCCGAAGGTATGCGCGGCAGCATGGCTCCATACCGGGTCCAGCAACGCTAAACGATGGCCTCTGTTCTCAATGCCGCCATCAACTAATAAGCGAATCAAACTAGTCCTGACATCATAATTCGCATCTATATAATTTTCTCCTCCCGGACTCATATTCGCAATACTTTTGATCCTGGCGCCATGCTTTTGTTGGTTTTTCCCCAGATGAGGATTAGTACCTGGCTGTATGCCGTTAGCTTTAATAAATTGGCCTTGTTCCACCGAGACCTGATACAATTTCGGATCGGGTTTTAAAATAGAAAGGGGTGGCGTCTTTTTTAAAACCTCAATCAATTCATTAGCCACCTCAATTTCTTCTGCATCCTCTAATGCAATAAATAACTCGCCCCGACTTACTTTACCTTTATAGGCATTAATATGTGTGATATAGGCTTTCGGGTCGGAACGGAGTAGGTTAATTTCTTTGACCATCTCTTTTTCTTCCGCGGTCATATAAGCGGCTTCATCAACAAGTTGGTTGGCAGTTTGTAAGCTTATTGTTGAAGTTGGCGTGCTACTCGTTGTAGTTAACTGCTTGTCTCTGGCAAATAACTGTAGCCAACAGCCTTCGTCCTGGCCAATAGCACCAATCGAATAGGGAGCCATCAGGTTCCAGTCGGGATCCAGGATGTTTTTTCGGTGCCCCCGGTTAGAGGCGGGCGAATCGACCAGCAGAAAAATCAGTTGGTTGCGTGCGTCCACATGACCGATGCCGAAGTTTTCTCCGCTTTCCACCAGCCCGGTGCCGGATTTAATCCGTTGATCCGGGCGCGTATTGCCTTTGCCGAGATGAGGGTTTCCGGGAATCGTTCCTAAAGACTTTAAGTAATCGCCATGAGCTTTTGCCACTTGATATAAAGCTTCATGGAAGCGGACTTCCTGCATCGGAGCGGTGTTTCGAAGCTCTGCGATTAACTCCTGTGCTACTCGTTTTTCTTCTTCGTAAAAAGGAGGGTAGGCTTGCTTGTAGTATACCAGATAAGCCTCCACGGATGGAATATACCCTTTGGGATCCTTACGGAGTTTATTTATCTCCCGGATCATTTCCTGAGATTTACTTTTGGAAGTAATGTCAGTGTTATCCGAATTTTCCCGGGTATCCGGAGTAGTAGCTGCTGGCGTGTTTTCAATGGTGGTAGTCGTAGGGCTATTGTCAGCTTCGCCAGGGTTTTCCGGAGTTGTAGTGGTTGTTGGATTAGCTGGCGTATCTTTTTTCGCAGCGGTAGGTTGAGAGGTGTTACAGGAAAAGGAAAAAAGTAGCGCAATAGATAGTAAAAAGAGAAAGGTTGGGCTTTTCATGGTTCATTTGTTTTTTGGTAAAAGTAGAGTGCTAATCTACAATGTTTTAAGAATAAAAGAAAATTTACGTTTACTTGTCAAAAAAAAGTTATTGCTGTTTTCAGTTAAGTAGTCCCGGGAAATTAAAAGATTATGTTATCTTGTGTTAGTGGCCATGTGTTCGGATTAATTGTAAAAATAGTTGGGCCGGGGATTGAGGAAGCTATTGTTTTTGTAAAAAAGCGTGACAATAATATGGATAAATACTCCATCAACAAGCAAACCTATAACGAACTTGCCAAACAATACCAGGATAAGTTCATGGATCTTGAAATCTATCATCATACCTATGATTTTTTCTGTGATTTAATTGTTAAGCAAAATCCTGCAATTCTTGATATCGCTTGTGGGCCGGGTAATATTACCAAATACTTACTTACTAAACGCCCAGACTTTAATGTCTTTGCCATTGATGTCGCTCCCAATATGATCCAACTGGCCAAAGCAAATAATCCTTCGGCTACTTTTGCTGTCAAGGATGCCCGGGATATTGGTCAATTACAACAATCTTTTGATGGTATCATCTGCGGTTTTGGATTGCCTTACTTGTCGAAACCAGACGCAAAACGCTTGATCCATGATGTAGCCGGATTGTTAAACTCAGGTGGCGTACTTTATCTCAGTACGATGGAAGAAGAAGATACCAGGTCTGGATTTAAAGGGTCCAGTATTTCTGACCACCAAGTCTATATTCATTATTACCAGGCGGATGAATTGATTGCCGAACTTGAAGAGCAAGGATTTATCATAGAGCGAATTCATCGACAAGCCTATCCGGAAGCAGATGGAACGGTAAGCACGGATCTATTCTTGTTGGCCAGGCTGCCCTGAGGTGTCCCCTGACACTTCATAGGAGAAAGCAGTTTTATAAATGCGCTTGCTTTCATTTTTCCATTACTTCTGATCTGATTTCTTAGCAGTACCTTCAGGAACATGAATTGGTACCGTGGGATTTTAGGTGAAATAGCTTATAAAGTAAAATTATTAACTTTGCTATTTGATAAGTTAAAGTTATAACAGATGACCTTACAACAATTAAGCTATGCCATCGCACTTCAGCGATATAAAAATTATAGCAGGGCTGCTGAATCAATGGGGATTTCACAACCGGCAATGAGCATTCAGATTCGTAAACTGGAAGAACAAACCAGTTTGAAGTTATTTGATCGGAGACGCAATGCAGTCATCCCTACTCAGGAGGGGCTCATTTTTCTGGAACGTGCTCAGCTCCTGTTAACTCAGGCTCGCCAACTCCAGGATTTAGTCACCGAGCTAAATGATGATTTTGTGGGAGAATTAAAAATTGGAGTGATCCCTACCTTGGCGCCTTATCTTTTACCGCTTTTTATTAAAAACCTAAACGAGGAATTTCCCAAGCTAAAAATTCACGTCAAAGAAGCCATTACCGAGGAAGTGATCCGCTTAATTAAATCCGGAGAACTGGACGGGGGAATTATTTCAACCCCGATTGAGAGTAAAATATCTTTGGATACCATTCCACTTTTTTATGAAGGCTTTAAGCTTTTTGTCTCTACCGACCATGCGCTGTATGCAAAGAGAAAGATCAATGTTCGGGATATTCCGGTGAAAGACTTATGGCTACTGAGTGAAGGGAATTGTTTTCGGGATCAGGTGAATAATATTTGTGAAGTGGCGCGAAAGGAAGAGTCGCAAAATCTTTTTTTCTTTGAGAGTAATTCCATTGAAGCCTTGTGCCGGATTGTAGAGTTTAAAGGCGGGATCACTTTTTTGCCGGAACTGACTACCTTGCACTTTGGTAGTGAGCACGAGGAAATGATCAAGGATTTGCTGGGACCAAAGCGGGTAAGAGAAGTGAGCCTGGTGTATCTGCCGAATACGATACGGGCACATAAGTTAGGGCAGTTAGCTAAGGTGATCCAGGCTAATATTCCTAAGTCTTTATTGAACAAAGGAAAGTCCACACTGATCCCTACGAATGTGCAGCTGTAATTGTGCGTTGATTTTTCCAATTACTTAAACTACCTTCAACTTCACAAATAAAAAACACCTTATATGTCCGACTCCAAGCCTCCCATCATCGTCCAACAAAACCTTCCCGTCTCCGTCAACGAAGCCTGGCAAGCCATTACCCAGGTTGATCAGATGCGCCAATGGTTTTTTGAAAATATAGAATCCTTTGTTCCTGAAGAAGGCTTTGAGACCCAATTCAATGTCAAGACCCCGAATCGCGATTTCCTACATCAATGGAAATTGACAACTGTTAGTCCTCCACAAAAGATCACATACCAGTGGACTTATCCGGATTACCCCGGTACGGGTTTTGTCACTTTTGAACTCCAGGAAAAAGCACCTAGCCTGACTTTGCTGACACTAACCGCAGAAGGTATGGATAGTTTTCCGCAGGATATTCCTGAATTTTCGCGAGAGAGTTGTACCGCCGGTTGGAACTATTTTATCCGGGAGCGGCTGAAAGCTTATATCGACAAAAATACGGGTAGAAGTAATTGAGCCCTTTAGTCAGGAGTACCAATTACTTAACTCACTGGATAACAGCATTTGTTGCGGTAAGAATTATACAGCATTTTACTACTGTCATTTACTTTTTTGTTATCTTGTGTCACACTTTTCACCATACATTATTACCGTTTCAGATCCAAAAAACCTTCTCATATGCAGGAAAAGGCTAAAGAAAAATATAAACTTGAACTCAAGACTCCTTTGCCGGAGCCAGACAAAAATATCCGGAAGATCTGCTGTGCGGCTTGTAGTCGGGAGATACCTGGAATAGATATCAACATCAATGACAAAATAGCCAAGTGCAATGAATGTAATATCGTTTTTTCCATTCAGGGTGAGGTAAGTGGCTTGTTGGAGAAAAAGAAAATTAGACAGGAAATCATTCGGCCGGAGGGTATAGACTTGTTTCATTTTGGGGATGAGCTGGATATTACTTTTCGGCAACCATGGACCGCATTAGAGATTATCGCTGTTTGTTGTTTACCCTTTTTTGCCATATTGTTTACCATTGTTTTTTTCGAAAAAGATATCTCTGTCTTTATCCCTGGAATACTTTGGCTGAGTAGCTTGGCTGTAATCGCTAATGCTTATTTACGGCCAAAGCACAAAGTTCATATCACCATCGATGATCGCTACCTGTCTGTTTATTGGCGACCTAAAAAACTTCATAAAGACAAAGATTACCGGTTGGAAGAAATTGATCAGGTATATGTCCGACTTTCCCCTGATGGCACCGGATACAGTGTGAACATGATCACGAATGGCGTCAATGGACAAAAACATGTCGCTTTAATTAATGGATTGCAAAGTATTTCAAAAGCACATTTCCTGGAGCAGGAGATTGAGCGCCATCTGGGCATTGTAGACCGGGTGGTTTCGGAAGAAAGTTGATCCGCGTATCTTGTTCCCTCACAGCCTGGACCTTTAAAATAGCTTCCAAAAGATTAAATTAACTCAATGAAGATCGTTGCACTAAAAATAGTATTACTTTGTTATTTTCTGGGTCTGAATCATACAGACGTAGAAATCATGCCTTGCTTTTTTCCATATGAAGGTGTGGACTATTTTGCGCCAACTCCTTTTCAAAACGGGATCATCTTTGTTTCTCCCGGTGAAGATGAAGACAATGAAAACCAGCTCACCAGTTTATATTACGCCGAATTTATCGAAGGAACGATCCTTTCAGAGCCAGTCAAGATCCTGGTTGACTCAACAGCAGCCTGGTTTCACCTGGGAAGTGGTGATTATTGTGAAGCATGTGGTGAATTATATTTTACTTCCAATGCTAAAAAAAGAGAAAACGACAATGTATCCTACGCCGCTATCTATCGAGCAAAGATTGAAAATTATCAACTGCAGGATATTGAAAGACTAGTGTTAGACGACGGTCATTACGCAGTTGCTCATCCCGCATTAAGCGCGGATGGCTTAACGATGATTGTTGCAGGTGCTAAAACAGGATATTTCGATCTTTACGAATACACGAGAGAACACCTTCAAGCTAATTGGAACCTAAAAAGGCTATTGAAAGAGTTGCAAAGTCCCGCTCACGAAGTATCTCCTTATTTGGTCAATGACTCTACCCTGATCTTTGCTTCTGATCAAGTGAATGGCGTGGGCGGCCTGGACTTATATGTTAGTACAAGAAAGGACGAGCGTTGGTCTGTTCCCCAAAATTTAGTTGCCATGAATAGCGAAGATGATGATTTTGGCTATTTGGAATTTGATGCATTTACGGGACTCTTTTCTTCTAACCGGGAAGGGCAAGATCAGATTTTTTATTTTAAAAAACAGGAGTAGCGGCGTATATCGATCGCAGTAGGGTTTTTATAAAAAGGGTGGTAAGGCACAAAAAATTAAATATCCATGGCACTAGAGATCGAAAGGAAATTTCTCCTCAACAATACCAACTGGAGATCTGAGGTCCAACATTCTTTTTCCATTCAACAAGGTTACCTAAATACTCATCCGGAACGTACCATTAGGATTCGGGTTAAAGGAGAACAAGCGTTTCTGACTATCAAAGGGAAAACTAATAAGTTTACCAGAAAGGAGTTTGAATACCCGCTGCCATTTGAAGACGGGAAAGAATTGTTATATCTTTGTGAACAACCGTTGATTGAAAAGACCAGGCATGTCATTCGTCGTAATGATCTGTGCTGGGAGATCGATGAATTCCAGGGTGCAAATACAGGGTTGGTAATTGCTGAGGTAGAGTTAAAATATGAAAACCAAAGGATCGAATTACCCGAATGGATCGGTGAGGAAGTATCGGATGATGAACGGTATTATAATTCCAATTTGGTGGCGCGTCCTTTTGTGGAATGGACAAACGACTGATTAATTGAAAATTGAAGTCACTTCTAGTTCCTAGTGTTGATTATGCAGGTATCCGAAAAAGTAAAACTTCTTTCAGTATTACTCTTTTTAAAAAAAAACGCTCTCCAGTATAGGGTATTCCTTTTATTAA
>CBDUIU010000188.1:0-7265 GCA_965367335.1 uncultured Saprospiraceae bacterium | reverse complement strand
AGGATTGCTTAGCGGATTTACCCTGGCCAAGGAAGGAGATCAATTAGTTATTCGCGAAACCCATACCTTTAGTCAAATTGCGTATGGTATCCGACCTATGATCTATGCCTCCTTAGAAGCTTATAAAATTACCGGTGACGCTACCTTCGCAAAAACAGCTGGCCAACTGGCAAGCTGGTTTTTTGGTAACAATCTGGCTACGCAAAATATGTATGACCCTGCTAGCGGTCGCACCTTTGATGGCATTGGCTCCTCCGAAGAGGTAAACTATAATTCGGGAGCAGAGTCTACGATAGAAGGCTTGTTAAGTTTGCAAGCAGTAGAGAACGTGAAAATTGCACGGGGTGTATTAGATGATTTTCTTGAGCGGAAAAATAAATAAACATGGCAGGAATAAAGTTCGAGCAAGTAGTAAAAAAATATGGTAAAGTCACTGCCATCAAACATGCTGATTTTGAAGTACGGGATAAAGAGTTTATGGTATTAGTAGGGCCATCGGGGTGTGGTAAATCTACCTTGCTAAGAATGATTGCCGGGCTTGAAGAAATTAGTTCGGGCCACCTGCTTATAGGTGATAAAATCGTTAATGAGCTTCCTCCTAAAGACCGGGACATCGCAATCGTCTTCCAAAACTATGCACTTTACCCACACATGACCGCTTATGACAACCTCGCCTTTGGGCTCAAGATCCGGGGCACGAAAAAACAAGTTATTCGCGAAAAGGTAATGGAAGCAGCAAGAATACTGGACATTGAACCGCTCCTCGATCGAAAACCCAAAGCCATGTCCGGAGGCCAACGCCAACGCATTGCCATCGGCAGGGCAATTGTGCGTAATCCAAAGGTCTTTTTATTTGATGAACCCTTGAGTAACCTGGATGCGAAGCTTCGTGGACAGATGCGACTCGAAATTGCCCGGCTTCACCAAAAGTTACAAACTACGATTGTCTATGTCACCCATGATCAAGTGGAAGCGATGACTTTAGGGGATCGGATTGCCGTGCTCAACGACGGAGAAATCCAACAGATTGACACCCCGCAGAATTTATATGCTCATCCTGTCAATCGGTTTGTAGCAGGGTTTATAGGCATGCCGCCCATGAATTTTTTGGAAGGTCGATTGATAAAAAAAGAGGACAAACTATATTTCGAAGATCACCGCAAAATAGTACTCGCACAGATACCCCGACCAGAAGACTTTGTCAACTACCCCCAACAAGAAGTTTGCATGGGTATTCGACCGGAGCATATCCACGCTTCACCTGTTCGGGAAATAGCACACTATGCAAAGTTAACGGCCAATATCCAATTAATAGAACGCCTGGGATATGAAAGTTTTGCTTTTGCCAGTAACGACGGCCAACAATTGACGGCACGCTTACCAGCAGAGGTTGCCATAGAAGCACCTTGTCAGATACCCTTATATATCGACCTGGAGAAAATGCATTTCTTTGCAAAGGATACCGGCGCAGTCATTTCTAAATCCTGATTATGCTATCCAGATTAAAAAATCGCAGCTTTTTTCGGAAAAAAATATTACCCTATTTAGTGGTGTTGCCGTACTTAAGTCATTTGCTGGTATTTATCCTGTTCCCAGTGGTCTTCTCCATTGTATTGACAGTTCATAAATGGAACATTATTTCGCCCATGGAATATGTGGGCCTTGATAACTTTATTCGGCTCTTTGAAGATCGTCTTTTTTGGAAAGCCATCTTAAACACGTTTCAATTCCTTTTAGTACACATTCCTTTACAAATTGTCGTGGCCTTAGCTTTGGCCTATTTTCTCAATCAAAAGCTATTTGCCCGTGGATTTTTCAGAGCATCGTTTTTCATGCCTGTTGTCATATCGGGTGTAGTTGTGACGATTTTGTGGCAACAACTTTACGGATTGGAAACAGGCTTATTCAATCGCCTGCTGATCGGGCTGGGCTTAGGCCGGGTAGAGTGGCTTTCCAACCCAAGTATTGCCATGGCATCTATTGCCTTAATGGCGACCTGGAAAAACGTAGGTCTTTATGTCATTCTTTTTTTGGTGGGCTTACAAGCGGTGCCGAGAAGTTATTACGAAGCCGCGGAAGTAGAAGGTGCAACCTCATGGCAGCAATTTCGATACATTACTCTACCTGCTATCAATCCAACTATTTTCATGGTGGTTATCCTATCTACCATTGGCGGCTTCAGTCTCTTTATCGAACCTTATATTATGACTGACGGTGGGCCGTTAAACAGCACGCTCTCAGCCATGCTCTATATTTACAAACAGGCATTTGGTTATTACCATATGGGGTACTCGGCTACCTTAGGATTATTTTTCGCCCTGCTCATCATGATTGTTATCGTCATTCAAAAATATACAATCGAGGACAAGGATTAAGTAGGTGGATAATATAAACTTAAACTATTGGGCTAATCAATATTGAACAATATGAAACCAAAAAGAGTCATACTATTCATTTTACTTACCGCAGCAGCCTTATCATTCCTGTATCCTTTTTATTGGATGATCTTAGCTTCCCTTACACCAGAGGCCCAAATAGGTGATCTAGGCTTGTTGCCTCGAGGACTAACCTTTGACAATTACTCCCAGATGTTTGGAAAAATTCCCATCTGGCGTGCTTTGTTGAATAGTGGGATTGTAGCAACTTTATCTACACTTGGCGTGATCGTTTTTGGTTCGATGACGGGCTACGCCTTGGCCAAATTACATTTTCGAGGGCGAGAGTTGTTATTTTTAATTATCATTTTTACCATGACCCTACCCTTCCAGATCACTTTGATCCCGAACTATATTTTGATGGTAAAATTCCAATGGATAGATACCTTGGCAGCCTTAATTATCCCGGCACTAAACAGTGCATTTGCAATTTTATTATTTCGTCAGGCTTTCAAAAGTATTCCGGACGACCTGATCCATGCAGCGAGAGTTGATGGCTGTGGCGAATTACGGATCATCTTCCAAATCCTCTGGCCCAATATCATACCTACGATTATCACCGTTGGCATCATCACTTTTATGAGCTCCTGGAATGATGTACTTTGGCCACTGATTGTCATCCGCAACGAAGAGTTGATGACGATGCCTCAGCTGGTGACCTTGTTTGCAGTGGGCGGGCGATCGGAAGCTCAGCTGGGTGTCAAGTTAGCCTCAGCCGTTTTATTAGCCTTACCCATTATTATTGCATATGCTGTTTTCCAAAAACACTTTATCCAGAGCATGGCTTCTTCCGGGCTCAAAGGATAATTATTCCAAGCACTTCTCAACAATATGATTTATGATACCTGTAACCAGAACATCCATTCGCCTAAAAGCTGACCCCCGTAAGATAATTGTTAAATTTTTAGGGATTACCGACCCTTCCCGTATCCATCCAGTTGCACAATATGTACATGGATTATCAGAACACGAGATCGCAGAGGAGTTACAAAAAATACTCGCTGATTTTGAAGGACGGCATTTTAACCTGAAAGCAGTTTTCTTAGCAAGTTACCACAAGGTTGCTACTGTTGTTCCAGGAGCAATTTCAAATTCTGCAAAACTATTGATAGGGGCTTATTTTACCCACGAGTACAGTATCGAGGCTTCCGCCTTGTTCAATCCTTCTATTGTTCCTCACCCGGATCAAGAAGACCTGAACAAAGATGAACTTCGGTTCTTGATGTCTTTACGTGCTACAGGAGAAGGACACATTTCTTCCATTTCATTTCAAACAGGTATTGTAGCTGCTACAGGTGAAGTGAAACTTGACCACCAAGCGAACAAATTGTCTATTGGAGAAAAACACCCCCCTACACAATTAAAGCAAAACAAAGATGCTGGTTCTACCGAGGCGATCCCAAATTTTACCACTGCGGATTATGACCTTAGTTTTCCTTCTGAGATCTCTATCAACAGTAGGGTTCTGTTTCCACAAACACCAGTTGAATCCAATGGCATAGAGGATGTCCGTTTTGTATTATTTGAAGACGGGGAAGAACGTTGTTACTACGGAACCTATACCGCCTATAATGGAAGAGAAATCCAGCCTCACCTGATCTCCACAGAAGATTTTACAACATTTAAAATACGAGCCTTTAGAGGAGCCGGTGCCTCTAACAAAGGAATGGCTTTATTCCCTGAGAAAATCAATGGCCGGTACGCCATGGTCGGTCGCCAGGGTGGGCGTAATTTATCCATCATGTATTCCGAAGACTTACTTACCTGGGAGGACTACGAATTACTCCAACAACCACAAAGAGGGTGGGAAATGTTACAAATGGGGAACTGTGGAAGTCCTGTCAAAACGGATAAAGGCTGGCTATTATTGACGCATGCCGTGGGCCCGATGCGGAAATATGTACTAAGTTTTACCTTATTGGAACTGGAGCACCCAGAGCGAGTAATTGCTAGTTTGGATCAGCCGTTCATGAGCACAAATGAGGAAGAGCGGGAAGGCTACGTTCCGAATGTACTCTATACCTGTGGATTATTAGAACACCAGGGACAACTGGTCATTCCCTATGCCATGTCGGATAGCTCAATTAGTATTGCCTTGGTGAGGACGAAAGAGGTGCTAAAGGAATTGCTAGGAGAGTGATTTATCAAAGCAGCTTTAAATCAGCACTATTAATCCTTCACCCGCAACAATACATTCACTGCTTTTTCCGCATCGGCGATGGCTTCCTCTGGCGTCTTCATCTGGTACAAAACGCAAGCTTCATATTCCTGAGAAATAATATCAAATATTTCTGTCATCACCTCACTGTTATCTACTCCTTTGACATACTTCGCTTGTTCGGCAAATATTTTCAATTTAGGATTTTGTTGGAAAAAATCCTGAAACCCTGGCAAAGTATCCAGCCTTTGCCTTCGGGGTAACTGGTTGGTAGTTTTCAAGAATTGCAAATCCCCTTCTTCATCGACCATAGTTTTGATAAACTCAAATGCCAATTGTGGGTTCTGACAGGTATTGAATACAACAATGTTCTTGGGATCGCAATAGGTATAAACTGGTCCCGCATGATTATCCGGCACCGGCATAGGGGAAAAACCGTATTCAAACCCTTCCCGCTTGAATCGTTCGAGGTATTGGATCTCCCAGGGCCCCGTCCATTTGGTCGCATATTTTTCGGCGACAAACATATCCTGACCGGCGGACTGCATCTGTTTGGAAAAATAATTATGCCGGTACAACTCCTGTAAAAAGCGGAATGCGCCAATAGCATGTTCATTGTTAAAATTTGCCCGACCATCCTTGATCAGGGGTAGTCCACCAGAGGCAGCCAGGTAAAGCGGATAAAAGTTGAATAACCTTTGGTACCAGGCCAGCCGCACTGAGGTATTCCCAAACCATTGATCCACGTAACCATCACCATCTGTATCTTTTTGAAATTGTTTGGCCGCCGCCAGGAAAGCAGAATACGTTTGTGGCGGCTGGTCCAAACCCAGTTCCTTTATGATGCGTTGATTATAGATCGTCATAAAGGGGTTCATCTTCCAGGGCACCTGATAAATGTGACCATCATTCGAAGTAATCTCTTTAATTGTTTCCACATCACAACGTTGCTGGATGAATTCCATAAATCCATCTAATGTATCTAATGGGATCAGTATTCCCGCGCTACTGTAAAATTCAACCGTTCCTTGCCAAATATTCGAATAAATATCAGGAGTCGTCTTAGCCACTACTGCCGCCAGGATGATCTCTTCGCTGGATTGTCCTTCCGGGACCGGTTGGTATTTAACAGGCTCGTTGGGGTGAGCTTTGTTCCAACGATCCACAGCCCATTGAGAAAATTGGATTTCCCCACCATTGTTAGATGACCAATAGATTAGCTCTTGTTCTCGCTGCATCGTTTCATCCTTGCATGCGGTCAATAACATTCCAAGACACAGCCAAACAAACACAAATTTTTGATCTAAAATCGGCATGAACATTTAAATTTAAATTAAAGACAAAATGAATAGAGATAAGCCTTGCACAATATAATCATTTCCTATCCTTTAGTGAAAAGAATAGTGAACTTGGTTTGATTCAATTTATCAAGAATTAATTTTAAAACAGCAAGATTTTCGCAGATTTAAGAATAAGTGAATTATTAAATATCTTGAGATCGATTTACACCACAAAACAACCTTTAAAATGAAAATTTTTTCTGCCATTTTACTCGCTACTCTTTTCCTTACTTGTCAACCGCAACCAAAGCAACCTGCCTCTCCGCAGCTATTTGGTGCCGAAAAAATCTCTACTGCGGCTCCAGAATTTGCTACCACCCTCAACGAAGATCAGACCGAAGTTTACTTCAACCGCACCAATCCGGATCGCTCATCGATGCAAATCATGAAGTCGACCTTCCAAAATGACCAGTGGTCTGAAGCAATCGCATTGCCTTTTTCTACTGGGGTTCATCGGGATGTTGACCCCTTTCTGACCAGTGACGGTCAACGCTTATATTTTAGTTCTGACCGCCCGGTAGACAGTACTGGCAACCAAGGAATTTTCAATACCTGGTACATTGAACAGCACAACGGACAATGGTCTGAGCCAATCAACCCAGGAGCTCCGCTCAACTCAGACTCTACGGAAATTTTCATCAGTTTGAGCAAAGCTGGTCATGCCTATTTTGTTTCGGAAAGAGATGGAGATCGAAGTGTTTGGCGCAGTCGCTTTGAGCGAGGCCAACACCAAAACCCGGAAAAGATTCAACTGCGTTTAGGGGACAAAGTAATCTATGCCGGTAACCCCTGCATTGCCTCTGATGATAGCTTCCTCATCGTAGCTGCACGTGATCCGGAGAAAGGTACGCCACCGGATCTATACATATCATGGAATAAAGAAAATCAATGGTCCACATTGCAAAACCTTGGACCAGTCATCAACTCAGCATATGCGGACTTCGCTCCTGGCCTAAGTAAAGATGATCAACTACTCTTCTTTACTTCCGAGCGGCCCGGTATATTACCTGAGCAAGCGGAAGGTATTCGGCCACCGGGAGATATTTATTGGGTGGAATTGGAAGGAGTAATTAAAGACCTAAAATAAATTTACTAATACGCCGGACAACGGTCTCCATATCAAGTATATGGGGCGCATGGCCTCCTGTCTCCGGCTCATAGCTTTCTATTTTTCTGGAGGAAACGGATGTCAATATTTGTTCTACTTGCTGATGGCTTCCATACGCATCATCTTTACTCTGGATCACCATAAGCGGAGCTGTAATTTTAAACAACTCCCCGACGATATGCCATTCCGAAAAATCAGCTGACAGCCAGGTTTGTGCCCAGGCG
>CBDUIU010000187.1:0-7291 GCA_965367335.1 uncultured Saprospiraceae bacterium | reverse complement strand
ACGACACACTTTCTATTCCTGCAAGTACTTTTGCTTTTTTTTAAGAAAAAAAGTAGTATTTTAAATACTGAGTATAAAATTATTGATATGTGAAACCAATCGGTGAAAAAAGAATATTTCACCCGGCTCAAAAAGACCTATGTTCATGGTGAGATTTCAAGGATTTGTAATATAAGATTTTTTCTCCCTTTTCGCCAGTTTTTTCTGACTTTTTTTCCAATACTTCTTAACGTATTCATAAAAGAGGATGTTACTCATCAGCAGTAAGAATGAATACACCATATCATCCAAGGGAATCGTACCCAAGCGCAGTCCAAAATATTCATCAGGGTTATACATGACCACAGGTTGAGTGGTGACACTCCCGGTCAGAACTCCGTTCACCATTAAAAACGGAAGGCAACTGATCAAATAAGTCAGGTAAAATTGCCCCCCTATATTTTCCTTCCCATAAAAAAATTGAATAAGCAACAGCCCAATGGCCAAGCCAAAAGTAGTTATGGTATACAAGTGACCCCAGCTAAAGAGCAGCGCTAAACTTAATATCAATATTAAAGACAGTGTAATCTTTTGTTGGTATCGCTGCCAAAAAGTAAAGGACAAATAGGCACCAACACATTCGTAGATAAAGACACAACAAAAAGGAATCGTTATAAAGAACAACCATTCTTCAATTGGCAAGTACCCAATCGTAAAATCCAAATGATACTTATTGTTAAATCCCCAAACCCCTAAATCTGTAAACCAAATATCCCAAAGAATAAAGAACGTAGAAATAATTAGTATTCCCGGAATCAGGAATTTCCATTGTTTGTAATAATGTACCTTTTTATCGAAGCTGAGTAAAAATACAGGCAGGAAAGAGAAGAGGTGTAGATAGACGTAGGTCCACTGCGATTCAAAAAATGGAATTAAAGTAAACTGATTAACTGCTATAATTAACTGATCCGTATGAACTGTATCTAAAAGACCATGAATAGCTACTATTAAGCAGGGTGCTATCCATAACCATCGAAAAGGGGAAGAAGTCATCAAAATAAATTTAACCGACTACGTAAAGCAGTACTGAATAACAACATTAGTTTTAGACCATCATTAACACGAATACGTTCATTAGCAACAACTGAAGCATGCGTTTGCTTTATCTTATGAAATAGCTTCATATAATATATATAGGCCAGGTATACACCAAACCGGGCACCTTTGGGCAGACAAACTATCCCTTTATAAGCATCATCAAAATCTGCTTTGATATCTGCTTCAATCTTTAATTTGTTTTCATTCGTAAAATAGCGAAAATCAACGTCAGGGAAATACGTTCTACCCCGCTCGTAATAGTCACTTTTAATGTCCCTCAAAAAGTTGATTTTCTGAAATGCGGCCCCAAGGCTTCTTGCAGGCGCCTTGAGTTTTTCATATTGTTCATCATTGCCTTTACAAAAGACACGAAGACACATCAAGCCTACTACTTCGGCAGAGCCATAGATATACTGATCGTACAATTCGTTTGTATAATCATAGTCCTCTAAATCCATTTCCATGCTATGTAAAAAAGCCTCAATGTGCTCTCGTTCGATTCCATATTCATTGACTACCTGCTGAAAAGCATGTAGTACAGGATTTAAACTCACCCCTTCTTCAATAGCTAAATAAGTATCTTTTTTAAAACGCGCTAATAATTCTGCTTTAGGATGTGCATGAAAAGTATCAACGATCTCATCGGCAAATCG
Organism: uncultured Saprospiraceae bacterium; assembly: GCA_965367335.1. Classification (GTDB taxonomy): domain Bacteria; phylum Bacteroidota; class Bacteroidia; order Chitinophagales; family Saprospiraceae; genus CBDUIU01. Next base: position 5,561 of record CBDUIU010000187.1, on the reverse strand, counting down.
GACGAACCCATAAATTGCATAGATAGGTGGCCGCAGTTTTTTATCAAAAACCCGGATGCCCATAGAAAAGGAAGTACTGTAACGATTGGTGATCAATCGACTACATTCCAGACAAACTTTATGATACAGTTCCATCATTGTTCTGAAGTAGGTTTAGTTGGGAGGGATAGATTTGAAAATTTCGGAAGCTACAACTTCCCCGGAAATTATTGAAGGAGGAACCCCCGGCCCCGGAGTAGTAAGTTGGCCGGCATAAAACAGGTTTTTCACTTTTTTACTTTTAAGCTTTGGCTTTAAAAACGCCGTTTGTAGTAAAGTGTTCGCAAGCCCATAAGCATTTCCTTTAAAGGCATTATAATCCTTAACGAAGTCTCGATGAGCAAAACTATGTTTGATCACTACAGCATCCCGAACGCTTTGTCCGGTTAGGCGCTCTAAGCGATCCATTACTATATTATAGTATCGTTCACGAATTGTATCGGTATCCTCCAAGCCAGGAGCAACAGGAATCAACAGAAAAAGATTTTCACTGCCTTCCGGGGCAACAGTTGGATCAGTCTGGGACGGCAGGCAGGCGTAAAATAAAGGCTTCTCTGGCCAACGCGGACGGTCGTAGATTTCCTCAGCGTGGCGATCAAAGTCTTCATCAAAAAACAAGTTATGATGCTGGAGCCCTGTGAGCTTTTTATTCAGTCCCAGGTAAAACAAAAGTGAAGATGGCGCCAAGGTCCGTTTATCCCAGTAAGCTTCAGAATAGCGACGATGCTCTGGCTTAAGAATTTGTTGTTCGATATGGTGATAATCCGCCGCCCCCACGACAATATCCGCCTCGTAAGCTCCTTGATCAGTGATAACTTTAGTTGCATGGCCGTTGGGAACGTAGATTTGTCTGACGGTTTCATTAAGACGCAATTTGGCGCCTTGCTCTTTTGCCACTGCCAACATCGCTTCTACGACCTTAAACATACCTCCTATCGGATACCAGGTTCCCAGGCTCATATCTGCATAATTCATCAGGCTGTAAAGCGCTGGCGTTTTTTGCGGTTTTGCTCCTAAAAACAATACTGGAAACTCTAATAATTCAATGAGCTGCGGATGTTTAAACAAAGAACGAATATGGGAAGAAATTGAGGTGAACATTTGTAGCCGAAATAAACTTTTCAACACCCTGACATCTGCAAATTCCATAATAGAATGTCCAGGTTTCCAGACAAACTCCTTCATCCCTACTTCATATTTATATTTTGCTTCCGCTAAAAATTTTTTTAATCTAGCACTGCTTCCTGGCTCATATTTTTCAAACATGCGCATCAGCGCTTCGTCTCCAGCCGGCACTTGCATCACATCATTTTCTCCAAAGAAAATAGAATAGCTGGGATCCAATCTTTTCAACTCATAAAAATCGCTGGCAGTATGTCCGTAACGTTGAAAAAATGCTTCAAAGACATCAGGCATCCAATACCAACTCGGACCCATATCGAAAGTAAAATCACCATCAACAAATTGTCGTGCACGTCCTCCCGGAACACTGTTTTTCTCCAGGATGGTAACATCGTATCCTTTTGCTGCCAATGAGGTGGCAGCTGAAAGTCCGGAGAACCCGGAACCAATGATTATCACTTTCTTTTTTTGCACGAAAACAGATATTTGTTTAAAACAAGAATAGTCAACAGAGAGGTTGCTTTTTTGTTTAATCTTTTCGTGAAATGAGCTTATTTTTTAAGTAAAGGAATAATTATTTATCTGGCCATCCATTAAATCCTTCCTTGAGATCATAAACCTGAGTAAAACCCATTTCCTTAAGTTTAGCATAGCTTTTCCCTGAACGCCCACCTGACCGGCAATAGATATAAACAGGTTTTTCCTTATCCAATTTGGCAATTTGCACATCAAAATCAGCGTCATAATAATTGATATTCTTTGCGCCAGGGATCGCTCCTGCCGCAAACTCTTCGGGTGTACGCACATCGATTAGTTGGATAGAGGACAGGTCCGTAAGCCCCTTTTTAAATTCTTCCACAGAGACTGGCCCATCAACGGAAACGACTTCGGAAACAGGGGTAGAGGTAGATGCTGAATTGTTTTGTTCGCAGGCACAAAATAAAAATGCTAAGGACATGAAAATAAAATAACGCATTTACATTAAATTTTTTCTAAGTAAAAGATGTTTTTTTTAAGGCAAAATTTGTTGAAATGGCGGTGTAAGGAGAGTAGCAAGAGAATTAATGATTACCTTTGAGTGTCTTTTCAAATCAATTTTCACTTTTTACCCCGACCACTTAACCAGCATTCTCAATATTAGATTAAACTCTATTTGTATTAGAGCATACGCAGTATGGATATTTAATAAAGGTACAAAAACATTCACATGAATCTAACTAATGCAGCTATCAAAGAGGGAAACACGAAAGAGACTGTCGTAAAATTTTCACGTAAAGATAAGACTGATTTTTTCCCAACCCTTCGTAAACGTGTAGATCAATATTTTAAAGAAAATAACCTTTCGAAACATGCCAATTCGACCATGATCATCAAGACGATTTTCATTTTAACCGGTTTTGTGGGCACTTATTTATTGCTGTTATCAAACTGGTTTAGTGTCGGACAAATGCTGGTTCTTGCCATCCTTAATGGTTTATTTACAGCATTAATCGGTTTGAATATTACGCATGATGCCATGCATGGGTCTTACTCTTCCAATAAGAATGTTAATTATATCATCGGTCTTTGTTTCAATATCATTGGCGCAAATGATTACATGTGGAAAATCAGCCATAATGTAATGCACCACACTTTTACTAATGTGCCCGGCCAGGATGCAGATATTGACCAGGTACCTGTATTGCGCCTTAACCCTCAACAAGAGCTGTGGTGGATTCACCGGTTTCAATATATCTATACCTTCTTTTTTTATGCCCTGACTTCTATTGCCTGGGTTTTCGTACGCGATTTTGCAGAGTATTTCCATCCTAAAGTAGCAGGCTACAAACGTACGGATAAGCCTGTTCGGGAATTTCTGCGCATGATCTTTTTTAAAATCATTTATTATATACTGTTTCTGGTTATTCCTTTTATGGTTATTGACCTACCCTGGCACTATATATTGATTGGTTTCATTATCTTACACATGGTAGAAGGTATCGCCTTGGCACTGGTTTTTCAATTAGCTCATGTTGTGGAAGGTACGCACTTCCCTTCACCGGATGAAGATGGACAGCTTGGTACTTCATGGGAAGTACACCAGATGTACACCACTGCCGACTTTGCCTGCGAAAACAAATTGGTCAATTACTTTTTTGGTGGTTTAAATTTCCAGGTTGAACATCATTTATTCCCACACATTTGCCACGTACATTACACGGCTATTGCGCCAATTGTCAAACAAACCGCAGAAGAATATGGCTTACCCTATTACTCCCACCCCACCTATTTCGGCGCAATTCGCTCTCACATCAGGATGTTGAAAAAATTTGGCCGAGGAGAAGAGGTTCCTTTGAATGTAGGGTAGAAAAACTCACGACACAACTGGATACTGCTATATGATAGAAGCCTTTAAAGAAAGCCCCCTTTTATTATTGTTTGTCGTTTCCGCGATAGGCTATGCACTCGGCAATATTTCTATTCGCGGGGCTAAGCTGGGTGTAGCTTCCGTACTTTTTGTAGGTTTGGCCTTTGGTGCGCTGGACCCTGACTTATCGGTTCCTGAAATCATTATTGTGTTCGGCCTGGCAATTTTTGTCTATACTATCGGCCTAAGCAGTGGACCTGGCTTTTTTAGTACATTTAAGAGTCATGGCCTAAAGAATGCTTTGTTCATCATTAGTGTAATTAGTTTTTCCGCCCTTATAACACTTGGTTTACATTTTCTTCTGGGCCTGGATGCTGCTACTTCAGCGGGTTTGTTAGCCGGTAGCAATACAAATACACCAGCACTGGCAGGCCTACTTGACTTAATCAGTAAATCGCCCAATGCAACGGAACTTTCTAACCAAGGGGTCGTCGGGTACTCTTTAAGTTATCCAATGGGGGTAATCAGCGTGATGATCGCAATTAGCTTAATGAAGCGGTGGATGAAGATAGACTATCAGTTGGAAGAAAAAAATCTGCGTAAAAGCTATCCAGTCAATGAGAACCTGCTTCGCTGGTCTGTCGAAATCACTAACCCTGAGTTTGATAATATTTCTATCAGAGAATTATTCCAAAGATTCTCCGGTCATCTGGTTTTCGGGCGGATGGTGCGTAAAGGAGAACCTTTTTTGCCAAACATGGACACCCGATTACAACTACATGATCAGATTGCCATTATCGCCAGTAGCGAAGTAGTGGAATCTGCGGCAAAATTAATAGGGAAAAGACTTCATACAGAAATTACTGTTGACCGTAGTGTTTTTGATGTACGCCGGATGTTCGTCTCTAATCCGGAAGTTGCCGGAGCTACCCTTGCATCGCTCAATTTACCGGAAAAATGCTCTGCACTCATCACGCGTGTCCAACGTGGAGATATGGAACTCCTTGCCAATGGAGAAACGGTTCTAGAACTAGGGGATCGGGTACTGGTAACTGCCAGAAGAGATGAGTGGAGTAAAGTTAAAAACATCTTTGGGAACTCCTACGAAGCACTGAGTCATATTAACCTTTTATCATTTGGCTCGGGTATGGCATTGGGCTTATTATTAGGCATGGTCAATTTCGAATTACCCGGGGGATTAAGTTTTAACCTTGGCTTCGCTGGTGGTCCATTGATTGTCGGTTTAATGTTAGGATCTATACGCCGAAGTGGCCCGATCGTCTGGACGCTTCCTTTCAGTGCCAACTTAACCCTTCGGCAAGTTGGACTCACCTTACTACTTGCCGGTATAGGCATTCGTTCTGGTCATACTTTCTTAGACACTTTAATTGGAGGTGATGGTTGGATACTTTTTCTTTGCGGTGGCATCATCTCTATCACCACTGCCATTGTCGCTTTACTGGTTGGTTATAAGTGGATGAAAATCCCCTTCAGCCTGCTCACCGGTATGATTTCGAATCAACCTGCCATCCTGGATTACTCTATGGAGTTATCCAAAAACAAACTACCTACAATTGGCTTTACGATGACTTTGCCCGCTGCAATGATTGCAAAAATATTGTTAGCGCAATTACTGTTTGCCTGGTTGAATAGTTGACTTTGGTGTATTGAGGATTGACCCGCTGCGCTTTTGGGTATTTAGGATGTGACAGAATATAAAAATTAAGGCACCAACCTGAGTAAAAAGAACTTACCACCTCAGTGCTCTGCCAAAGCAAGACACAAGCGACTTAAGGCCTGGTGATCCTATGCTTCCTCCTCTCGCAGCGCTCTACGTAAAATCTTCCCAACATTTGTTTTCGGTAAATCCTTCCTAAATTCCACCGCCTTAGGCACCTTGTATCCGGTCATATTTTCCCGACAATAAGCAATTAGCTCTGCTTCACTAAGACTTTCATCTTTTTTTACGACAAATACCTTTACCACTTCCCCGGATTTCTCGTTTGGCAAACCAATTGCGGCGACTTCCAATACTTTGGGATGTGCGGCAATG
>CBDUIU010000186.1:0-7291 GCA_965367335.1 uncultured Saprospiraceae bacterium | reverse complement strand
AGTTTTAGATTAGACAATATCATTAATATTGTTTAAGTTTGTAACACATTAATTAAACAACCAAAAATTAATTATCATGTCAACCCTCGATTTTTACGGCCAGTTCAACAATCTCACAAACGTATTGCAGTCATTTGCATACAAATTGACCAATAACATGGAAGATGCACGAGACTTATATCAGGAAACAGCTCATCGTGCGATAAAGAACAAAGAGAAATTTACGCCAGGCACCAATTTTAAAGCGTGGTTAATGACGATTATGAAAAACATCTTCATCAACAACTACCGTCGCAAGGTGAAGCAGAATACCATTATGGATTATACAGATAACCAGCATTACATTAACTCTGGTAGTGTAACAGTAACAAATGATGCCGGCACCAATATCATGATGGAAGAGTTATTGGGTTTGATCAAGCAATTAGATGATGGTTTTCGTGTACCATTTATGATGCACTATAAAGGATATAAGTACGAAGAAATTGCACAACAGTTAGATCTACCATTAGGAACGGTGAAGAGCCGGATATTTTTTGCGAGGAAAGAATTGAAACAAAAATTGAAATATCTCTATAACTAATATTCAAATAGTAATAAATAGGGGGGCAAAAAAGCAATTGGCAGCAGTCAATTGCTTTTTTTATGTCTTAAATAGTTCTCTAAACCATGCTTTTTAGTATAATTGCTGTAAACAATTGAACACATGTGGATATTTGCTTGTAAGTCACTTCATATCATTGGCTTTGTCTCTTGGTTTGCCGGTATGTTTTATCTGGTGCGGATGTTTGTTTACCATTCAGAAGCTTTCGAAATGGAAGAGCCCAAACGCGGTATATTAATTCAGCAATATAATCTAATGGAATGGAGAGTGTATAAAATCATTCTTAACCCAGCCATGATGATTACCTGGACTTTTGGTCTGGCTATGATCTATCTCTATGGGATGGAATGGTTTAAGACTAATAATTGGTTACATACCAAGCTATTACTGCTCATTATTTTAACAGCTTACCATCTCTATTGTAAAGGGTTGATTAAAAAGCTGGAATCCGGTAAGTCTCCATTAAATCCTTTTCAGCTACGGCTTTTTAATGAGGTTCCAACGCTCTTTTTAGTTGCAATTACTTTTATTGCTATTTACAAAAATGCGACGAACTACCTTTATCTCATTATTGGCTTGGTTATTTTCTCTGTTTTGCTGGTCATAGGAGCTAAAGCCTATCAAAAAAGAAGATTAAAAGCGGGAACATGAAAGGGTTGGGTTGGAAAGCATGGCTCAAAAAATTAGGTGTGGTTGGTTTTTTGTTCTTCTTGATCAAAGGACTAGCTTGGCTGGCAGTCTTTTTTTGGATAGGAAAATGTACTTTTTAGTGCATGTTTCATTTAAAAACTTTCTTATAGGTAGGTGTTTATATCAATTTTAGATAAAAAGCCTGGCCAACATTATTCACCCGCCAAAAGGCTAATTATTCTATGCAAAAAAATCCACCAGGACTTCTTGATAAAATACTTGCCTGGAGTGTTCACTTATTTACTGCCAGTGGTTTGATAGCAGGTTTTATGGCTATCCTTGCCATTAATGCCAAAGATTGGCGAATGGCGATGGTCTGGCTTGTTCTGGCTTTGATTATTGACGGAGTAGACGGGTCATTTGCGCGGATTTTTCGGGTAAAGGAAGTCTTACCGGGCGTTGATGGAAAAACCATTGATTTTGTAATTGACTTTGCTACCTATGCCATCATTCCTGCTTATTTTTTTTACATGGCTGAGTTAGTACCTCAATTTTGGCTTTTGCCATGTGTTGCGATTATCTTACTTGTTTCTGCTTTATATTATGGTATTACAGGAATGGTTTCAGAGGATATGTACTTTATCGGCTTTCCTGTGTTATGGAATATGGTCGTCTTTTATTTGATCTTTGTATTCCAGGCCAGTCAGGAAGTCAATATTGTATTGACCCTCTTTTTTGCAATTCTACATTTTGTGCCCATCAAATTTGTCTATCCCAGTCAAGGAAGCAGTTTTCGTTGGTTGACAGTTGGAGTGACTGTTATCTTTCTGCTAAATCTCTTGTACATCCTTTTTGTTTTTCCCGAACGACAATTCATCAGTACTTTTTTAGCCTACGTTACAGCCATTTATTATGGTGCCTTGGCAATTTATGACACCTGGGTGAAACCTAAAATTTTGTCTTTACAATAATATTTTTTAGCTTCATCCCATTACTCTGAGAAAACCATTACTCCATGAATTGGCGGGAACTCCCTTTTGTCAGGATGTTCATCCCTTTCGCCCTGGGAATTATTTCTGTAATTCTCTGGGAAAAACCCATCCCCAACAGTTACCTGCTGATGGGCCTACTTTTGCTTTTACTTTCTGCAAGCACCCTGTTATCTATTCCTTATAAAAAACGTTGGGTCCATGGTTTAATCCTCTTTGCCTTTTTATTCTTAGCTGGACAACAAACTTATTCGTTAAACCGTGATGATCACCAACCTCACCATTTCAGTAAGCACCTGGCTCCTCACAATACACTTGTGGCTCTGATCCAGACCCCTCCAACCGGCAAAGGGCGTTTCCTTCAATGCCGGCTAGAAGTACTTGAGTTGGCAAAGCCTGATACCCCGTCTATCCGCGTAAATGGAAAACTACATGTACTTTTTCCCCGCGATGAACTGACGGAACAGCTGGATTACGGAGATCTTATTCGTTTTGACGCAACCATCCTTCCCGCCAAAACACCTAATAATCCAAAAGATTTTGATTTTGCCTGGTATTTAAAAACCCAGAATTGCTTTTATCAAGCCTTTGTCAAGCCTGGCCAAATCCAATTGTTACAAAGAGAACAAGGCCATCCCTTACTACAACTCGCTAATCGTTCCCGACAACATTTGATTCAATTATTATTGGACAACATTTCTGGTCGGCACGAGGCGGCCGTAGCTATTGCCCTTAGCCTCGGCGATCGTGATCATATTGATCGAGAACTAAAAGCTGCTTATGCAGGAACAGGGGCCACGCATGTTTTGGCAGTAAGCGGCTTGCACGTTGGTTTGGTTTATTTAGCCCTTACCTGGTTGCTGATTAAAACCGGGATTAAAGGTGCTCGCTGGTGGCTATTACGCATCGGATTTTTATTAGCCGGGATTTGGTCTTATGCCTTATTAACAGGTGCTTCCCCTTCGGTGTTACGCGCAGCTACCATGTTTTCTTTTTTGACCGTAGGAGACAATCTCCATCGACATGCCAGCATTTACAACACCTTAGCCGTATCAGCATTTTGTTTGTTGTGGGTCAGTCCAAACTTGGTCATCAGCCCCGGCTTTCAATTGTCTTACGCAGCAGTTGTAGGCATTGTATACTTTCAGCCAAAGATTTACCGGCTTTGGTACATCGATAATTGGTTGGGAGATTATTGTTGGAAATTAACTGCGGTGAGCTTGGCGGCCCAGCTGACCACCTTGCCATTTACCTTGTATTATTTTCATCAGTTCCCACTTTACTTTTGGCTGTCAGGATTGGTGGTGGTTCCGGCTGCCATGTTAATTCTGCCACTTTGTTTTGTTTTATTCTTCTTGAGTTTCATTGCACCTATATTATTATGGCCATTCTCTCAACTACTTTATGGGATTGTTTGGCTAACCAACGCAGTGATTTTTTTTGTGAGCGAATTACCCGGGAGTCTGATTCGGAACATTTGGATCAGCGCAGTAAGTTTTTTGTTATTTTATGTGTTTTTGATAAACATAGCAGCCTTAATAAACACTAGAAAAACTAAGTGGTTCCTGGGAGGTTTGGCCAGTATACTATTGTTAACCCTGTCTTTTTCTTTTACAAAAATCAATCAGCAACAACAAGAACAATTAGTCATTTATCATCATTCTAAGCATACCTTAATTGATATTTTTTACGGTACAAATGCTTTAGTTTTACGAGACAGCCTATTGGATGAAAAAGAAGAATTAAAGTTATCTGAAAATCATCGCAGCGCTGCAGGAATCAAGCAAATAGAAACGAAGCTCATCAACTCTCATGCAAATAATACTTTCCTGTTTGGCGGGAAATCCTGGCATCTTTTACAAGCGCCGTTTCTTCCTCCGGACAGTATTCACTATTTGTTTATCAATCATTTTACAAAAAAAGATATTGCTCCTTATCTAAAGAGTCAACAATTAGAGCTTGTAATTTTTGGTGCTTCAAATAAACCCTGGATGGTTAAGGAATGGAAAGAAATATGTGATCGTATGGGTATCAAAACTTATGTTATACAACGATCCGGTGCTTTCGTTTTTTCACCCGAAAATGAACATAATTATGAGTAAATCTTTTTTCAACTATTTCTATTTTACGAAAACTGAGCGCCACGGCACCTTCTTGCTTTGCAGCCTTATTCTAATCTCCTTGATCTCTCCTCTGGTTCACCTGCATTGGTTTTCCAATTCGACTCCTCCAACTTTTATTAATACTCCCGCGATTGCTCAGTCCCCTACTCCTTCTCCCAAAAATACATTTTTTAACAATGAATTCTCGGACTCACCTAAACCTATTTCCTTTTTTGATTTTGATCCAAATTCCGCTTCGAAATCAGAATTCCAACAATTAGGATTATCTCCCAAAGTTAGCCAAACCATTCTCAATTTCCGGTCAAAAGGTGGAAAGTTTTACCAGGCTGCTGACTTCAAAAAAATCTACGGTATTTCCGAAGAGACATTTCATCAATTGGAACCCTATATTAAAATTGTAAAAACTAAGAATGAAAAACAGACACTTTTTGCTAAAAAAGAGTTTACCCCAACAGCAGATAAGTCAGAACGCTTATCCCTTCCTTTACAGCTAGTGCCTTTTAACCCTAATGTAGTGGAGCGGGAACAACTAATCGACATGGGTCTTCCCTTAGAAGTTATTCAGCGATGGCTCAACTATCGTGAGAAAGGAGGACGCTTTTACCAAAAGGAAGACGTGGCGAAAATTTATGGTTTAAAACCGACGCTTTTTGCAGAACTAGCGCCATTTGTAGTTATAGAACCAACTGAACAGACAGCTCCAGTTCGAAAATCAACCCCGCTTCAAGCTATTGACATCAATCAAGCCACAGCGGCAGAATGGAAAGAGCTGCCAGGTATCGGTCCTGCATATGCCAAACGCATTATTAAATTCCGGGATGCACTCGGCGGTTTTCATTCCGTCGAACAAATCGCGGAAACCTACGGCTTACCCGACAGTACCTTTTCTAAGATTCGTCCTTATTTAAGTCCTTCCACCATACAAACAACAATTGATCTGAATAATGTTACTTTACAAGAACTCCAATTGCATCCTTATCTAAATTATAAACAAGCCAAAGCAATAATTAGCTATCGAGAACAACATGGGGTTTTTTCTTCAGTAGAAGAAATAAATAAGCTTATCGCACTCAAACCCGAAATTATTCGAAAAATCACACCTTATCTGGTGATTAACTAACCCCTTTCGGGTAGATATTATGGTGAAATATATCTATATAAAAAATTGATACTTAATCAGATAGAACGTATTTTTGCAAGTACGAATCATCCCCCCTACTATACCCCCTCGGTTGATATTTAACCAATAACTTACACAGTCTCGCAAGTGGTAATTTGCAAAGGAAATTCTACCAGGATTTTCCCCTCAAAAGCTATGTCCATGTTCCAATGGGCAGGCTTAGCACTGCTTGTTTGCTTTTCCCATATCTCCTTAATTGCCCAACCTCAAATTATCTGGGACCAAGGCTACGGCGGTGACAACTACGAAGAGGTCTCTCGTGTTTTGGTTACCCATGATAGCAACCTTTTGTTTGCCGGTGCAACTTCCACGGGCATTAACGGCGATGTTTCCGAAGCAAGTCGGGGTTCGGCAGATTTTTGGGTGGTTAAAACGGATCAAGCTGGAAATAAACTTTGGGACCACCGATATGGAGGCTCGAACGTAGATAAACTATTTGATGCTCAGATGACGACGGATAGTGGTTTTATTTTCGCCGGACCTTCTTATTCAGGAATTAGTGGAGAACGGACTGAGGTTAACCGTGGCTTTTGGGGAGCTGATTATTGGATCGTAAAAACTGATGAGAATGGTGCATTAGAATGGGAAAAATCTTATGGTGGAGATGCCGATGATCAGCTTTGGTCGGTGCTCCAAACCTCAGACGGTGGTTATCTCTTGGGAGGCATGTCCTGGTCTGGTGCTAATAATGATCGAACCGATCCTAGCCGTGGTGCTTATGACTTTTGGGTGCTAAAACTAGATGCTTCGGGAAACAAGCTATGGGATCGGGCATTTGGGGGTTCTGATTTTGATCAACTTTACACCATGCTGGAAACCTCTGATGGTGGCTATCTACTTGGCGGACATTCCGGCTCTCCAATAGGGGGTGATAAAACCAGTCCGCAACATGGGTCTAATGATTATTGGTTAATAAAAATTGATGCTGCTGGCAATAAAGTTTGGGAGCAATCCTATGGCGGTATGGGTGATGATCAGCTCCGCAAACTTTATCTCGCAGGAGATGGAGGGTATCTGCTCGCAGGGTTTGCCACTTCCGGCATCAGTGGAAATAAAACTACTCCAGGTTACGGGGGTCGTGATTTTTGGTTAATTAAAACGGATGCTAGCGGAAATAAAATTTGGGAGCAAACTTATGGAGGAAGTAATCATGATGAATTAAAAACAATTACGATCAACAAGAAAGGAACCATCGTCATCGGTGGATATTCGGCTTCCTCTATTTCGGGAAATAAAACGACCAGCAATAAAGGCCTGAATGATTTTTGGTTGCTTTATCTAAATCCGGCAGATGGATCAAAATACGAAGAACAAAATATCGGTGGGGCCTATAACGACATCTTAAATGATATTGTTATTACACCTGATACAAGCTATGTACTCGCTGGAATTTCTTCAACTGGAGTAAGTGGGGATAAAACGGTTCCTTCCAAAGGTTTCAATGATGTTTGGGCAGTAAAACTTGGTTGTAATGCGCAAGTTTCTTTACCCAATGATACGGTCATTTGTATCGGAAATTCTGTGCAATTAGATGCATTAAACAATAGTTATTTGCCTTGTTCTTTTGATTGGATGGATGGTGATACGTCAAGTATTCGTATGGTTACACCTGCTTCGACAGCCACCTATGCAGTAACAGTTACTGACATCCATGGTTGTAATGCTTTTGATACTATCGCCGTCACCGTCAATCCACTCCCTGTCGTCAATCTGGGCAATGACACCGCCATTTGCCAAGGCAACAGCGTCATCTTTGATGCGCTAC
>CBDUIU010000185.1:0-7303 GCA_965367335.1 uncultured Saprospiraceae bacterium | reverse complement strand
GCACTTGGGAAACGGGCACCCCCTGGAGTAGATACTTGTTTAAAAGCATCAAAGTAGATTTTATTCACATTGTACTGCCGGAAATTATCCTGGACATTAACAGCAATGTCGTCTGCATCATTGATATGGTAATTATCATCTTCATCGTCAGCTAGGAAAACGATACGATTTCGCCAGTCACCCAGTGTAATGTTTTCTGCCTCATAACGTAAGATTTTATCCACCACAACGTCTGCTTCCTGAGCTGTTTTTACCGGCAACCTTCCAACGGCAATGTCCATCGCACCACTTAAATTTGACCCCTCATGGTCATCAAGAAGTGCGAAAAAATCGTCGGAGGGAAAGACTTCAATCGGATTCAGGAGCGTACCTTTTTCATATTCATAAGGTGGAATAAAAGTGGTACCTCGTCCGGAAATATCACGAAAATCAAAAGACCCATCTCCTAATAACAACAAATAACGGAATCCCTCCGGGTCACGATCATATAGCATTTTAGCCATATCCCGAATGGCTACAGCGTCTACTGACCCACTGGAAAACTCATTGAAGACCTGACTAATTTCAACAAGAGCTACGTTCAACCCACTGTGATTACGTCGATGTGCTGCCAGACGTTGGGCAGCTGCTTCAAAATCAACATGATAAACAATAACCATATTTATATCCTGAAGCCCATGGATGTTCTGATTGGCTATTTCACCAACAGCTTCCGGTGCCGGATAATCAGCGTTAGGGTTAAAAACAATATATTCTCGTAAGGAGTTAGTATTATCACCAAAGCTTAAAGCGCTTCCATTGAGCGTGTACTCTTGTTCGACTGTACGTGTAGGTTCTGTAATATCCCAAACTTTAAGGTTGCTACTGGCATTCCTAATTGTGAAAGAAGTAGTAGGATAAGCTGCTGAAGTCGGATTGCGGAAAGCCATACTACTTCCATCCAGGATGAGCTGCCTTGACGCATTAATTTCTATAAAATCTAACCAACCTTCACTATCACTTCCACCTAAAGGATAATTAACGCGCACTGGAATTTGATCGTCTTTCGGCGTAAATGACTCCAAAACCGTGCTTATCCTGGCATAAGTTCCCTCACTATCAGCAATATTAACACTGGAAAAACTTCGGGTGTAAGTTTCATTAGCTACGGTAACGCTCATCGAAGAACTATTGGAGCCACGGCCTGCTAATTTTAACCGAATAGATGCGGGGGTACTACTATCAATATTAGGGAAATTAAAATCCGTGTATTCTCTTTCCCTTGTTGGATTAAAACGGTCACCGAACCACAAGATACCTGAACCTTGTGCTCCGGAGTAATCGTCTAAAAGATTAAATTTTTCCTCTTCATAAACCTGATGGTCTGTAAAAGTAGTTGCTTCATATGCAGTAGAGAGGATGTTGGCTTCTAAGGGTATGCGTTTGCCATTTTCCGGACTAACTTTTAAGAAAAAGTGATTATTAAAATCATAAAAATTTGTTTGACGTTCAAATATTGCAGAATTGTTATTATAGACCCATTTATGCGGGCCTTGGGCATAGAACAGCAAATAATCCCCAGGGTCAAAAGAACCATCATTTTCACCGTTAATAAATATCGTGTATTCTTCTACATCTTCGTATCGATCGGCAATATTAGCATCCGGTAGCATTCCTCCGCCATTACCCAGGATTTTTATTTGGCGAGGATCAATATTATCAATATCTACTTTTAACTGATCTTTTAAAAAGGTATAATCCAAACGGTAAATACCGGCAGCTGGTACTGCAAATTTATACAATTGGCCGTCATTTAAATTGGACGTCAGTGGCGAACGAGGATCCCGCGTTGTTGCTCGCGGAGGCGAAGGCTGTAATTTTACACTCAACTCAAAAGAAACGACCCTTTCATAGCGAGAACCAATTTTGCGTATAGGAATAAAAGCAACTTTGCCATAATAAGCTTTACGATCCTCTTCCACCTCTGTAATAAATTGTATAGTTTCGTTTAGAATTTCATCCTCATTCGTTTCTTTTTTAGAAAAAGGCTCATAATTAATATTAACTATCGAAACTTGAAGCTTTCCGTTACCAGAAAGTGGGAATCGCTGCAAGAAGTAGGGCAAGCTGGGATGTTGGTCCACATAGCTGGCATTGTCAAATTGCCAACGGATTAAAGGAGATTCACTGGCAGTAGAAATGTAAAGCGGATCAGTAGCCCAATCAAGTTCTGCTTTAATAGAAAAAGATTCTTGTGCCGAAATGTAAAACACACTACATAAAGTCAAGAGGAGAAGTCCGAGTTTTTTCATAATTTGTGGAAGTTAAACCGCTGAAGCGATTGAAATGACGGACTGGCAATGATTACAGTCGTTTTTACGTTTTGATCTCAATTACCTTGTTAACTTAGGCCCTAAGAGCAAAACGAGAATCATGGTTGGCTATTGTTTCTTATAGCTTTCTTAAATGATAATCCCTTCGATATGTCAAAGAGCAAACAAACTTAATTGATTTTTGGTTGAAATAAAAAGAGGGATATAAAAAAGAGCCTTACTATCACATCTATCTGTAAATGCTAAGACAAATATTACCCATCGTCCTGTTTATCGGTTTGTTTGCCAGTGGTGTACAAGCACAGGATCCTATATTTAGCCAATTCTATGCGGCTCCTCTTCAGATTAACCCTGCTTTTGCGGGCAACTCATTTGGACCTCATGTAGCGATCAACTATCGCAATCAATGGCCAAGCATTCAATCTGGTGCTTATACAACTTATGCGGCTTCTTATGATCAATACATCGATAGGGCCAATAGTGGCTTTGGATTGATGATATTGACAGATGATGCCGGGCAAGGCTTGATCAAAACGAATCGGGTGAGTGGCCTTTATGCTTATCGTTTACAAATGGATAATCAGTTGTTTGTAAAGTTCGGAGTTGAAGCTAGCTTTGTTCAAACGCGACTGGACTGGGATCAGCTTGTATTTTTTGATCAGATAGATCCTGAAGTTGGCCCAACTAAGCAATAGCTACCTGGATTTGTCTGCGGGCTTATTGGTTTACAGCTCACGATTTTACGGTGGTCTTTCTATTAAGCATCTCAATACACCGGATGAATCTATCCTCGGAATTAATGAAAATTTGGATAATGGTTTACCCCTGCGATTTACTGCCCATGCTGGCGCTGAAATTAAATTGACTGAAGGCAATAATCGCAGACCAGCATCGTTTATATCCCCGAATGTTTTGTTTATGCGTCAGGGTGACTTTGGTCAGCTCAATGTTGGCGCCTATGGAAATACAGGTTTCGTTTTTGCCGGCGTGTGGTATCGACACGCATTTACCAATCCGGATGCAGTTATATTTTTGGTAGGTGTACAGCAAAGCATTTTCAAAATAGGGTATAGCTACGACTTAAGTGTCTCAGGTTTGTCAGGACATACAGGTGGTACGCACGAAATATCTCTCAGCATCACTATGGACCAACCTCGCGGATATGACTTGAACGATTGTTTAAATATGTTCCGCTAAAAAAAAGTATTAAAAGGGCATTGATTTTGCGAAATAGGAAGATAATTCCTGCGATTAGGAAATGTTTATCTGTTTTCACTATATTTGTCGGTCGATTTTAAAAAATAACTAACATTCATTTCATGATGAAACAATTGTTGAAGTTAAGTTCAGTTCTTTTTCTCGGAATGCTGGTATTTGCTTCCTGTGGTAAAAAAGAAAAATCTACCACTACTGGTTGGAATTATAATGACCAGAAGTGGGGTGGTTTTGAGAAACCGGATTATGAAGGCCAGGCGACTGGTCCTAACTTGGTTTTGGTTGAAGGTGGTACATTTACCATGGGTGTAACCGACCAAGATGTTACTTTTGATTGGAACGCTATCCCTCGGCGGGTGACGGTCTCTTCTTTTTATATGGATGAAACCGAAGTTGCTAATATTGACTATAAAGAATACTTATTCTGGATTAAAAGGGTATTTGGGGAATCCTACCCGGAAGTTTTTCTGAATGCTTTGCCAGATACCTTGGTATGGCGGGAAGAATTGGCCTATAATGAGCCTTTTGTGGAAACTTACTTCCGTCACCCATCTTATAATGATTACCCGGTAGTAGGTATCAATTGGATTCAAGCCAACGAATATTGTAAATGGCGTACCGACCGTGTGAACGAAATGGTTCTTATCGAACGCGGTATTCTGAATACCAACCCAGAACAAAAAGATGAGGATAACTTTAACACGGAAGCCTATCTGGTAGGACAGTACCAAGGGGATGTCAGGAAAAATTTGAAAGACTATCGTACCGGAGGCGAGCGGCAGGTAAGTTTTGAAGATGGTATTCTTTTACCTTCTTATAGGTTACCAACGGAGGCAGAGTGGGAATATGCTGCTTTGGCTTTAATTGGAAATCAAACTTCCGCAAAAGACGAACGGATTTCTGATCGTCGTGTATATCCTTGGAATGGTTATACGGTTAGATATCAGAAACGTAATAAATACCAAGGCCAGATTATGGCAAACTTTAAAAAAGGACGTGGTGATTACATGGGTATGGCTGGTAAGCTGAATGACCATGCGCATATTACGGCTCCTGTTCGTACCTATATTCCTAATGACTTTGGACTTTACCACATGGCAGGGAATGTAAATGAGTGGACAATGGACATGTACCGGCCTTTAACCAGTATGTCATTAAGAGATGTTGAAAATCATGACCTGAACTCTTTCCGGGGTAATAAATACGAAACAAAAATCCTTGATGAAGATGGTCGTCCGGTTGAAAAAGATAGCTTAGGGCGCCTACAGCGTCGTTATGTAGAGGATGATGAAGTAGCTACCCGCGAAAATTATAAGCGTGGCCAAGTGTATAACTTCCTTGATGGCGATAAAGAATCTTATGTATTATATGACTACGGACAGTCTACACTAATTAGTGATAAGTCCCGCGTTTATAAAGGTGGTTCCTGGGCCGATCGTGCTTTCTGGTTATCTCCTGGGACTCGACGTTTTAAAGAAGAAGATAAGTCTGATCGTACGCTTGGTTTCCGTTGTGCGATGACCCGTACTGGTGGACCAACGGGTAACGATGATACTGGAGGTAATATCTTCAAAACCAGTAAGAAGAAAACAAAAAGGCGTTATAAATAGTCGTTATTTGTATTCTTAAAAAAGTCTTCACATGTTGATCGTGTGAAGACTTTTTTTATTTCTTATTTTACAAGCTTAAAAACGTACCGCATGCAGATTAGTGAATTATATAAGATCTATCTGGATCACCCAAAGGTGATAACTGATACCCGACAAATTGAGGAGGGGTGCCTTTTTTTTGCATTAAAAGGAGAACGGTTTGATGGGAACAAGTTTGCAAAAGAAGCTTTGAAAAAGGGGGCAGCATATGCCATTGTAGATGATAATGGACTCGAAGGTACTCGTTACTTGTTAGTAGAGAATGTTTTAGAAACCTTACAAAAATTAGCAAACTATCATCGTAGGCAATTTCAGATACCCGTTATTGCAATTACCGGAAGTAACGGAAAAACAACTACCAAAGAACTATTATTTGCGGTATTAGATAGTGAGTATCGAGCCTTTGCTACAAAAGGTAATTTAAACAATCATATCGGTGTACCATTAACATTGTTATCTATTCCGCTCAATACTGAAGTAGCGATCATTGAAATGGGGGCTAATCATCAGGGAGAAATAGCATTTTTGGCAGAAATAGCCGCGCCTACTCACGGGTTAATTACTAATATTGGTAAAGCACATTTGGAAGGTTTTGGTGGGCTCGAAGGGGTGAAAAGAGGAAAAGGTGAGCTGTATCGTTATCTTGAAGAAAATAAAGGAATTGCTTTTGTCAATTTGAATGAACCACATTTATTAGAAATGGCAGGCAATCAATTGCGTACTATTTCTTATGCCAAAAGTAAAGACCCGACGATGGAGTCTCCTGTGCTTGAAATTCAGCTAATGGAAACTAATCCATTCATTTGTATACGTTTTTTGGATAAAGAAGGGAAGTTTTGGACGAGTAAAAGCCAACTTTGTGGGGCTTATAACTTTAACAATATCATGACGGCTGTGGCCGTGGGAAAATATTTTAAAGTTCCTGGCGATAAGATCAGCCATGCCATAGCTAATTACCTTCCGACGAACAATCGCTCTCAAATTTTCCACCATAACTCTAATACGTTTTACCTGGATGCCTATAACGCTAATCCTACAAGTATGACCGCAGCTTTAAATCACTTTGCCGCCTTAGATGCGGTGAGCAAAATCGTGATTTTAGGAGACATGCTAGAATTAGGAGACTATAGCGAAGAAGAGCATCGTAAGATCATTAAGTTAGCGCAGGCCGGACTGTATCATAAGATCATTTTGGTAGGAGATGAATTTCAAAAAGTAGCACCAGCAAATTCCCAAATTATATGGTTTAAAGATGTAGTCACCTTAAAGAGCTGGTATCAACAACAGGGATTCGAACAAACTACCTTTCTCCTAAAAGGTTCACGAGGAATAGGTTTGGAGAAGATGTTGAGTTAGTTAGTGATGCGCAGTTTTTCTGATTTTTCCCATTAAGCTATTAATTTTGGCGTACAATACATACACATGTGCTAACTGAATCGCTCGTAAGCCTGAATCAAACGATCGGAAAGTTGTTGTTGACAAGCCTGTTGGTAGTCCTGATAAGTACAAGGTACTAGGCGATGTCGTTGACGTTGATCCTTTATTTTAACAGGAACCTGCATCCACCAACGGCCACTTTTAGTACTTTTCCAGAACGTCAATTGAGTTTCTTTCCCTTTGAAATCAACAATGTATTCTACCAACCCATTTGTAGTTACAGGATAATCCTCCTTTCTCTGTGAATAACCATGAATGAAGTACCATACTAGTAGCGCCATGACCTGCGCACTTTGTCCCCCCTTATCCTCTTTCGGGTTGTAACCATAAAAACCAATAGAACTAAGTTTATCGCTAAGTCCTGCATATCGACTTATCTGGCAGGCTTCTTCTATAAATAAGCCGGAAGGAGAGGGGTCTAATTGCGCTGGAGCTTCAGCATT
This sequence comes from uncultured Saprospiraceae bacterium, assembly GCA_965367335.1. Classification (GTDB taxonomy): domain Bacteria; phylum Bacteroidota; class Bacteroidia; order Chitinophagales; family Saprospiraceae; genus CBDUIU01. Next base: position 247 of record CBDUIU010000185.1, on the reverse strand, counting down.
TCGCAAAGCACTCAAATGGAAACTCAACAAATCTGCATTCCGGATAAAAGGCTCGATTGCTTCAACAGATGGGCGAAGGCTACCAAGGCGAGCATAATTGAAATACCGCTCATCAAGCCAGTCGAGCGTAGCACGTGGCGTGAAATGAGATTGAAAGGCTAAAAAACAGAGGTTGAAGAGGTTCTGCTTGTCGTGGTGGATAATATCATTAAGAAAACCATCTTGGACCGGAGTCGGTTCGAAGCGT
>CBDUIU010000184.1:0-7365 GCA_965367335.1 uncultured Saprospiraceae bacterium | reverse complement strand
CATTTACTACTTCAAGATCAAAAGGGGCAAAAGCCGAGGTCTGCAATCTTGCCCAGTCAACGCCGCAGCGATATACGGAACCAAGTTGTTTGATATAGCGGGCATCTTCGGCCCGACGTTTTTCATGGTCCGTTGTGCGGTTAAAGGTGTAGCCATCCATTGCGACCTGACCCCGCCAGTTATGGGCAGAGGCTGTTTCTACCTGGGCCGCAGCAGTTGAAGTTCCCCACAGAAAATTAGAAGGGAAGACGTAATCCATATCAGTTTTCTTGATTCGGGCTGGAAGATAGGGAAAAGTTTTAATGAGGAAAAAGTTTAGCGATGAAGAGCTAAGATTTGACCAATACCAAGCTTCTTCGCTGGGGTATTTCAATCATTACTATAGACAACTTCTATCCATGAGTGTCATCAATTTTTTAATAAAGATATATTTTACTCAGTTAAAATTTTCTCTCTATTATTTTTTCAATACAAAAATACGATTGCACTTAAGAATCATGAGAAAATCTAATCCGATCAATAGAGGTTCAAGTAAAACATCAAACTAAATTCAATAGCAACTTACTTTAAGACAATACGTACCTAAAGCCCACAATTCTCTAACATTTTGTTTGTTTAATGTTGCCCTTTTACTATTATTCTTTATCTTTACCACTATCTTATTTAAAGTGGGATTATCCCTGACGATTATCCGTCTATCGTCCACCGTCCACCGTCCACCGTCAATCGCCAACCTTGCAAAACACTTAACAAACACTATGTCTGCCAATTTACGTCGTAATCACCAACAAGGCTCCAGTAATGGAATGCCGATTAAAATAGGCCTAGTCGCTGGAATTCTTGCAGCAATGTTCTGGGGCTATAATAGTTTCTTTGGGGAAGCAAATACTGAAGAAGGGGAGTCTACCGTATTAATTGATCCTACCAGTACTTCAGGTCCTAAAGGGCCCGGTGTACCTGGTTCTGCAGTAAGCGATGACTTTCTGCCAAGCTCAACAACCGGCCAGGTTATCAAACATACCTATTTTGCGCTCTCGTATAATGAAGAGCACGAACAGGCTGAATGGGTAGCTTATAAATTAGATCGTGACTTATTGCGTGCTCCTAACGTCGAAAGAACAAATGATTTTCGCCCGGATCCAAAAGTACGAAAGGCTTCTGCCTCTCATCGTGATTACACACGCACAGGTTATGATCGGGGGCATTTGGCACCAGCTGGTGATATGGCTCATTCAATTGAAGCCATGTCCCAAACTTTCTATATGAGTAATATTAGTCCGCAAATCCGGAATTTTAACTCGGGAATTTGGCGGGAATTAGAAGAAAATACTCGTTATTGGGCCAACAAGTTTGGTGAGCTATATATCGTCACCGGCCCTGTGTTAACCCGAGGTATTCGAGAGCAGATCGGGGATAATAAAGTTTCCGTACCGGATGAGTTTTTCAAAGTATTGCTAGATTTAACGGAACCGGAGATCAAAGCGATCGCCTATTTGATACCAAATGAAGTTAGCGATCGACCCATTAGTGATTTTGCAGTTTCCATTGATCAGATTGAGACAATTACGGGTATCGACTTTTTTCCTAATCTGATGGATGATTCAATGGAAGAACAACTGGAGTCTACCTTTGATCCGAAACTTTGGCCTTTAAGTGATAAGAAGTATCAGCTAAGAAAGGAACAGTGGAATAAACAACGATAAAAGGCCCCCCTTGATAACTGAGCTCTTGCTCTGATCTATGTCTCTTACAAAACAACTCAAACAATATGTCTACAAAAGAACAATTTATTCAGCAAATAGAAAAAGGATATACGCACAAAGGAGAAGCTATTCTTCTGGGTGGAGCCATGTTAAACGGAGAGGTCTGTACAGGCTCATTCGTGACCTTGCCGTTAAAGACGATGAACCGGCATGGCCTGATCGCAGGGGCGACGGGATCCGGTAAAACAAAAACCTTACAAATTTTGGCTGAGCAACTTTCAGCCAAAGGGGTGCCTGTTTTGCTGATGGATGTCAAAGGAGACCTAAGTGGCATAGCCGTGCCTAGTGATGGCCATCCAAAGATTGAAGAACGGCATGCGCAGATCGGTTTTCCATTTATTTCTAATAACAGTCCGGTTGAATTTTTAAGCTTGTCCGGTGAGAAAGGAGCCCGGTTGAGAGCTACGGTCACAGAGTTTGGTCCGGTCCTTTTTTCTAAAATATTAGAACTTAACGAAACCCAGTCCGGGATCGTTTCTGTTGTATTTAAATACTGTGATGATCGTCGTTTACCTTTATTAGATCTGGATGATTTTAAAACGACCCTTCAGTGGGTTACGGGTGAAGGTAAAGAGGAGTTTCAGGAAGAGTATGGCCGGGTCTCTACTTCATCTGTCGGGGCTATCATGCGTAAAATTGTTGAGTTAGAACAGCAAGGTGCCGATCTTTTTTTTGGAGAACGATCTTTTGATGTAGCTGATTTAGTGAGGACCGACGAGAAGGGTAAAGGTATTGTTTCAATTGTACGATTGACTGATATTCAAGACCGTCCAAAGCTGTTTTCTACCTTTATGCTACAAATGTTAGCGGAGGTCTATGCGAGTTTTCCGGAGCAAGGAGACGCAGATAAGCCACGGCTGGTCATCTTTATTGACGAAGCGCATTTGGTGTTTGATGAAGCTTCTAAAGCACTGCTCAACCAAATTGAGACCATTGTTAAGCTTATCCGTTCAAAGGGAGTCGGCCTTTACTTTGTTACGCAAAACCCAACCGATGTGCCTGAAGATGTATTAGGGCAGCTCGGAATGAAAATTCAACACTCGCTACGTGCCTTTACCGCCAAAGATCGCAAAGCCATTAAACTTGTCGCGCAGAATTACCCTGAAACGGAATTTTACGATGTAGAAAGCGTGCTCACACGATTGGGTATTGGAGAAGCCTTGGTAACCGTACTAAATGAGAAAGGAATTCCAACACCCTTAGCTCACACCATGTTGCGGGCTCCTCAATCCCGGATGGATGTATTGACCAAACAAGAGATCAATAACATTCTTGTTGACTCTCAAATTATTGACAAATACAATGAAGAAATTAATCGGGATAGTGCCGAAGAGATCTTAAAAGAAAAAATGGCAGAAGCAAGAGAGATGGAAGAAGAGCAGAGTAGTAGTCGCAGTCGTGGCCGACGTAGTTCCCGTACGAAGGAAAAAGGGGTACTGGAGCAAATGGTAGGCAGTACCGGCGCAAGACAAATTGGACGTACGGTTGCCCGGGAATTGACCAGGGGATTATTAGGTGTATTGGGTTTAGGGGGAAGTAGCAGAAGCAGACGAAAGAGCAGCTGGTTTTAATGCATTGTATGCTATTTCAAATAAGGATATACTAAAATAAAAGGAACCGATTGTCATGAAAAACAATCGGTTCTCTTTTATGTAGAACAATTAAAAAGAATGCTATAAATCGGGTATCTTAAAATTGATTCTAACTCGGGCAACAACGCTTAGTCAGCCATATGCTCATATTCTGCTTTATACCTTGACCAAGGCACACGCAGGTAGTGATCTCCTCCAAAATAAGTAAGGATAATCTCAAAAAGTTCGGTTTTTTTATAACCAGGTAATGGCTGAAGTAACTCTAATTGCTCATTAAAGAAAACAGTAGTTGGGGTACTCATTTGTCCCATCGTCAGATAAGCTGTAAATTCATGAACTGTCTTACCAGATTTACGAACAGCTTTATAGGTTTTTTCTCCTTTTTCAACTTCTTTAGAGTGATCTGCGTCAAACTTAACCGCATAAAAATGTTTATTGATATAATTTGCGATCTGCGGATTCTCAAAAGTTTCTGAATCCATCTTCTTACACCAATTACAGTTCTTCCGATGAACACTGACCACTATCTTTTTCTTTTCCTGTTGGAATAACCTCATGGCTTCATCCCAGGTAACCCAGTTGATGGTTCCTTTCTGTTGCACCTGTGCCTGTTCGACGGGCTGTCGCTCGGTCGAAGTATGTGCCGACGAAGTTAAAAGTAAGACGGCAAAAAGGCTAATTGCTATTATCTGATTCATTATTTATTGTTCATCTCTTTGTAAGGGCAAAATTAGTAAGTATTGAACAATATATGCTAATGGTTTGGCATAAGTAAGGGGTACTTTAATAGTTTTTTAACTCGAATGTTAATGATAGAACACCAAGAGGTCGTTATTCCCCAATTTAAATCGTTGTAAAGGGGCTACCGGGAGCGAAGGAGCCGCAATTCCTTCCAGTAAATATTGCTTACTGATAAAAACGTAAGCAGCATCCCAAAGGCCTTGCGTAATAAAAGATTGTAATAAGCGGGCTCCACCCTCAACTAGTAACGACGACTTTCCGGCCTCATAGAGCAGTTGGAGAAGTGAAGGGAGTAAGGTTTGATCAAATTGGAGGCGAATATATTTGAGGTTGGTGCCATCTTTAGGGCAATTTAACTGCTCGTGGATAATCCAGGTCGGAACAGTTTGATCAAGTAAATGGGCATTAGGTGGAATTTTGAGTTGGCGGTCTAATGCGATGCGTAGGGGAGAGGGGCCAAAATAATGACGAGTATTGAGTTGAGGGTTATCAATCACTGCAGTATTGGTACCGACTAAAATAGCTGCAATTTCACTACGCCACTTATGCGTAAGTCTTTTACTCAACTTGTTACTAATCCAAACCTGTTCTCCATATTTTCCAATAAATCCATCCGCAGTTTGTGCATATTTTAAAAAAATGTAAGGTCGTTTCTTACGAACGAAAGTATTGCGAATAACACTCAGTAATTGGCCTTCTTTTTCCAGTACCCCATAAGTGACTTCAACACCAGCCTTACGTAAAAGCTCAATGGACGCTCCGTCCACTCCCGGCGTTTGATCCAAAGCTGCGATCACAACTTTAGGGATCTTATTTTCTATGATTAAAGTGCTGCAAGGAGGTGTTTTTCCATAAATACAACAGGGCTCTAACGAAACGTAGAGTGTGGACCTAGCAATGTATTGCCGGTCTTCTTCCCGAACACTATTAATGGCGTTAACTTCAGCGTGAGGGCCACCATGCCGTTGATGAAAACCTTCGCCTATGACACGATCTTGATATACTAAAACAGCTCCGACTAATGGGTTTGGAGAAACCCGTCCAGTTCCTAGCCGAGCTAAGTCAAGACACCGTTGGATATATTTTTTATTTTCTGCTAACACCAAGTTAACGTTTATTTTGTTATATTTGAAACAAATCACGGAAGAGTACCGTTATGTTAGTAATAATAGGCGCTGGATGTCCCAATTTACCCCATTATTTACACGAAATTAGCAATTTTTATGTTGAGAAAATTTTTTTATTCCAAAATAATGGTAAATTTACATATCACTTCCCCAAACAATCCTCTAGCAAATATCCTGTTATTTTTATTTCCAGTTGATTGTTTAACCTTTTTAAAATAAGAGAGAGCGTGTTGTACAAAGTCAAATTAAAAAACGCTGATGATGTCGTTCTGTTAGACGACAAAGTCTATGAATTTCTCACCACCGATCCCTACATGGTGAAAATTGACATCATCAACAACCTCCGCCGTCACTCCAGTGGCTGCGCTGTCTTTCAAAAGACCTGGCCTAAGGCCGGAGGAGGCGGTTACAAAACCGAAACCATTTACTTACACAAATTGGTTGCTGAACAGTTTCTCAAGAAACAAAAGTCAAAAACCAAAAACCTTGTAGGTTGTAAAAACGGAAACAAACTCGACTGCCGTTTAGAAAACGTTCAGTGGCGTTCCCGTTCGGTTGCCAGCCGTCAACGTAAGACAAGTAGCAAAGTAGGATACACTGGAGTCTACCAGGAAAACCATCGCTTCCGTGCTGTGATTTCCATCGACCGCAAATCCGTACATATTGGTATGTTCCCAACTGCTGAAGAGGCAGCCATGGCCTATAACAAAATGTCACGTGAGTTGTATGGTGAAGATGGTAAGATCAACATCATTAAGAAGTCCACTTCTGAAGCTATGGAAAAAGCAGCCAGAGCTGCTAGGAAAGCTGCTGCGAAAAAAGCTGCACCAGTGAAGAAAGCTGCTGCTGCCAAAAAAGCTGCACCAGCTAAAAAAGCTGCACCAGCTAAAAAAGCTGCACCTGCGAAAAAAGCCGCACCTGCGAAAAAAGCTGCTGCTAAAAAAGCCGCACCAGCTAAAAAAGCTGCTGCTAAAAAAGCCGCACCAGTGAAAAAAGCTGCTGCGAAAAAAGCTGCACCAGCGAAAAAAACTACCGCAAAGGCTAAGCCTAAAGCTGCTGCCAAACCTAAGGCAAAAGCTAAAGCTGCACCTGCTAAGAAAAAAGCACCTGCTAAAAAGGCGCCTGCTAAAAAAGCTCCGGCTAAACGTGGTCGTCCGAAGAAAAAATAATTCTTGTTTACCAAGATTTAAAAGAACAGAAAAGAGTTGTATCATTCGATACAGCTCTTTTTTTGTCATTCGAAAGTCGAATTTTTCAATCCATAAAATTCTCTGGGCTTGAGCCCTTGATGACAACGATAAAGTTCGTAACATTGCGCCATGAAATTGCAAAACGATCTTTTACTTCGAACAGCGAATGGAGAGGCTACAGAACGACCACCCGTTTGGTTAATGCGGCAGGCAGGTCGTATTTTACCACAGTATCGTGAATTACGTGCTCAATTATCTGGTTTTAAAGAGTTAGTAGAGACGCCACATTTGGCTGCTGAGGTTACTATTCAACCGGTTGATGAGCTGAATGTCGATGCCGCGATCATTTTTTCGGATATCCTGGTCATCCCCGAAGCGATGGGGCTTCCCTACGAGTTAGTAGAAAAACAAGGTCCTCGGTTTCCCCGGACGATACATAGTTTGTCAGACGTTGAGCAGCTCATTACGGGTGATGCCGCTGCGAATGAATTAGGGTACGTGTATGATGCATTGTCACATACCAAAAAAGCACTGAATGGCAGGGTACCACTAATTGGCTTTGCCGGAGCTCCCTGGACATTATTGGCTTATATGGTGGAAGGAAAAGGTAGCAAAACCTTTAGCTTGGCCAGACGTTTCCTTTATCAGCAGCCCAAGGCGGCACATTTACTACTGGAAAAAATTAGTCAAGCTACCTTAGCTTATCTCAAACAGAAAATAGCCCACGGGGCTGATATTGTTCAGGTATTTGACTCCTGGGCTGCGATGTTGAGCCCGGCACTCTACCAGGAATTTGCGCTGCCATATATTCGGTATATTGTTGAAGGCTTACAAGGTCAGGCACCCGTGATTATTTTTGCCAAAGGCGCTAATTTTGCCTTGGAGTCTTTAGATCAACTGCCTTGCCAGGTGATTGGCCTGGATTGGACGATTAGCCCGGAGCAGGCGAGAG
>CBDUIU010000183.1:0-7368 GCA_965367335.1 uncultured Saprospiraceae bacterium | reverse complement strand
GAGGTAATTGAAAACAGTATTATTGCATTCGACAACGGTAAACTCACCCTGGTTGCTGATGCACGGGTAGTAAAAATCGATCCAAGTAAATATACTGTTATAAACGCAGAGGGTAAAAGAATCTATCCTGGGTTTATTGCCCCAAATTCCCATTTGGGCTTAGTAGAAATTAATGCCGTTCGTGCAACCAGAGACTATACCGAGGTGGGATCTCTAAACCCAAACGTTCGAGCTATAATTGCTTACGATACAGATTCGGAAGTAACTCCAACCGTTCGTTCTAATGGCACTTTGCTTGCCCAGGTCGTTCCATCCGGTGGGCGTATTTCGGGATCATCAAGCATTGTTCAATTAGATGCCTGGAATTGGGAAGATGCTGCATATCGGGTAGATGATGGGATCTTTCTCAATTGGCCGAATATGATGAGTGCATCTTTTACGGAAGGTGTTTTTTCACGTAAAAAAAATGAGAAATATGGCGAACAGATATCTGCCATTAAATCATTTCTGGCAGAAGGGAAAGCCTATGCAGCAATGAAAGATCCTAAAACAAAGAATTTAAAATTTGAAGCGATGCGGGGGTTGTATCAGCAGGAAAAAAAATTGTATATCCGGGTGGATCAGGCTAAAGCAATTATAGAAGCCGTTTTATTAGCTAAAACTTTTGGACTGCGCCCCGTTATTGTTGGAGGAAAAGATAGCTGGATGATAACCGATTTCTTAAAAGAGAATCAGGTTGGAGTCATACTCAGAGAAACTCAAAGCTTACCGGCAAATGTCGACTCTGATATTGACCAGCCTTTTAAAACTCCAGCTATTTTGGAAGCGGCCGGAATTAATTATTGCTTTTCTATGGGGGGATCCTGGCAGCAGCGTAACCTCGCTTTTCAAGCAGGTCAGGCACTTGGCTTTGGCTTGGATTATGAGCAAGCGGTTGCAGCGTTAACTCTGAATACTGCTAAAATTATCGGTATTGATCAAACTACCGGATCTTTAGAAGTTGGAAAAGATGCCACACTGTTTATTTCAGATGGTGATGCGCTTGACATGCGAACCAATCACGTCACTCACGCTTTCATTCAAGGCAGAAGCATAAATCTAAGTAACAAACAGAAACGGCTGTATGAGAAATTCCGTGCTAAATACTAAGGCTGAAAGATCATCAGACATTGTGTTTTACTGCGAGTATCATTTTATGGCCACCTCCCTATTTCCCTAACCATCGAATCAATAACGGAATCGTAAATAAGTCCGCTACTAGTGCACTGACAAGTGTAAAACTAATTAATAAGCCTACCGTTACACTTGGCGGATTAATAGAAAACAACATCACAAGAAAACCAAAGAATAAAATCACAGTGGTTAGACAAATGGCTTTGCCGGTTTCCAGGAAGGTGATTCGCAAAGCCTCCTCCATAGCCAAGCCCTTATCTCTTGTCAATTTATATTTACTTAAAAAGTGAATCGTGTCATCTACTGCTATCCCAAAAATTACTGCAAACACAATAGCTACGCCTGCTTCTAACTCAATTCCAATAAATCCTAACAAGGCGCCCGCAATCAATAAAGGAAAAATATTTGGAATGATAGAGATGATAACCATTCGCCAATTTTTAAAAAGGATGGCCATTAAGATGCTAATGATGAATATGGCTAAGCCAAGTCCCTGCAATAAATTCCGTCGAACGTATTCCGCATTTTTATCTAAAATCAACCCCGTACCTGTTGCTTTGACTGTAATCATGGTGGTGTCCGTATTTTCCACAATCCACCTTTCGACGTGTTTTGTAATTGCTTTTAGGCTATCACTCCCAACATCCAGCACACGCGAGGTAACCCTGGTCTTTTTTCCGTCTTTACTTATCATTACCCTGGCAGCCTCATCTGGTATCTTTTCGGCAAATTTTTGATAGCGTTTATAGGTGGTTATTTTTTCAGGAAGCCGATACCATTCGGGCTGATTGCCATGGCTCATCTGATTTAAACTTTTATAGACCGTCGTAATAGAATTGATGGATTGAATACCCGGAAAACTCCGTAGATAATTTTCAATCTTGTCCACCTGTTGAACTACGGCAAAATCATCCACCCTATAGTCACCTTTTGAAAATATAGCGAATTCCAACGGACGAAACCCCGCATACGATTTTTCAAAAAATAAAAAATCTGAACTTACTTTTTGTCCCTTAGGTAAGTTTTTTGTTATCGTATAATTCGTACTGATCATGCTGATCCCCCAGAAGCAAAGTAACAACACGGTGATCGCTACTGCTATTATTCTACGTGGGTGAATTACCGTAAGGTCATAGGTTCTTTGCATCGTTTTTTCCCAAAAGGCTTGCCCTTTACCCAGCTTGATTAATTGGTCGGTATGAAAAAAAGAAAGCAGCGCAATCGTAAAAGTAATAACGGTCAGATAGGCAACGACAACACCAATGGCAGCATTAAGCCCAAAGTCTCGGATGGGTCCAATCCGGCCGTGGTTAACGAAGTGAGTAGCGTGGCTAAGCCAATTTCACGTACGGTGGTTCGAATTGCGTTTCGCTTGGGTTGTCCTTTCCGCAATTCATCAATGTACTTAGACATGATGTGGATTACATCTGAGGTGCCGACAATAATCATGAGTACGGGGTACAGGGCTGCCATTGCATTTAGTGGCCTTCCCCAGGCTCCTAATAGGCCTAAGAAAATTAACATGCCAATGGCAATAGAAGTCAAGGCAACAATAATCCCCCAGGTTCTTCGAAATAACCAAAACATAACCAGGCTGACAAGTATTCCGGAAACGATAGCGGACATAGTGATCTCCCGTTGCTGCATCCGAACCATTTCCTTCTGTAAATAGGCAGGACCTAATACATAATAATTATCGAACTTATACGAAGCAATCTTCTCTTCCAGGGCTCCAATCATTTCTTTCGATTCCTCCAGGCCCAACATGTCAGACGTTTTCATGGCAATCACCATAGACTTACCATTATCTGCGATCAGCGTGTTTTTAAACCGGACATCTTGCATGATCTTTTCGCGATCCTTTTCGTACTTACTCGGCTGATCCATATGAATGACCGGTATCCCTGTAATTCCAAAGGGGGTCTTAAGTGGGTAAGTCATCGTCGTCAGAGAGTGGACTTTAGCAATGTGGGGTAAGTCTCGGCACTCCAATGTAAATTCATGAAATTTTGCTAGAAAGGTGCTGTCGAAAACGCCCTCTTTATTTTCAACGGCAATCAGAAGATAGTTGATATCGGTTTCGAATTCTTTGACAAATTCTTGGTAAAATTCTAACTCTTTATCTCCTTCCGGGAAAAATTGATCCAGTGAAAAAGTGAATTTTAGTTGAAAAACAAAATAGATGGAAGCAATGCAAAGAAATGCAAAAGTGACTAAAATGATGCGGACGCGAATTGGATTCATATGTGTGATAGTTTAGCAAAGCTTATTATCTACTAAACCTTGTCGGGTTACAAGTTCAATATGCTATAAATTTCACTAAGAGCATAACCCTCATTCTTGCTTTTTGTTTTTAACTTCTGCTAATTACTGTGCAAGCTTTTCACTTGGTAGTTCTTTTATATGAGTAATTTGTTTTTATATTTGACACTTGTCTAACATTAACTCAAAGAACTATGCTTGTAGGACTCCCTCTTCTCGGTAAAATTCTGATTGTTCTCATCTTTAGTGCCTTTATGCCTTTATCAGCCTTTACCTTTTTTCTGTATATGAAACCCAAAAAACAGGAGGATTATAATAAGGCTATGAGAGAAATGGGTATAAACTCTAGTCGAACAGTAGACGATGTACACAACTTCCACAACTACTTTTTACCCGTTGCATTTACCTTCCTCATTTGCTTTTTGGCCAGTGCTTACTTTGCTTTTAATAAGGGAAGTCAAAACCAAACCTTAGAAAGCATTTGGTTATTGGGGGGCTACTTTGGTGAACCTAACCCAAAGTTAATCAATCAAAGTTTAGCGGTATTAGCTTATACTTTTCTAGGGGCATTTATTTGGTCCGCAACAAACATCATTCGGCGCTTAATTGCTTATGATCTTTCTCCTAGTGTTTATTACAGTGCCGGCATTCGTATCATTCTGGCATCAGCTATTGCTTTAACCTTTTCATTCTTGTTAGGTGAACAGGGAGGGGCATTACTTGGCATCAAGTCCTCTTTACCTTTTATCGCGTTTTTTACTGGTATGTTTCCGGAGCGGGTTTTTGATTATCTGATTCGTACATATCAAAAATTTGTTAATCCTAATGAATTAAATGATGAACAGCTTTCGCTCTACCGAATAGAAGGTATAAGTATGGCACACAAGGAAAGGTTGGAAGAAATTGGGATTGATAATGCTCAAAATTTAGCGACTACCAGTTTGACAAAACTTTGTATGATAACACCTTTCCCTTCCAGGCAATTATTAGATTGGATAGGTCAAGCCAAGTTGCTCTGTTACCTCAAAGAGGATATAGAACAGCTTAGGAAAATAGGCATTCGATCCGTTTTTGACTTTTACAAAGGAGAAGCCGGCAAACCTGATATTGAGACCATCGCTACCGCTACGCAACTGGACCCTATCCGTCTACGGGTGGTTTATGAGCAAATTAAAAATGATATCGGTATTCAAGCCCTTTATAACTTTCAAACCGGCATTAATTCCCCAAAGGATTCTCCCAACATAAAGAAAGTCAATCCGCCAATGGAAGTTTCTGTTTCCTCTTAATAAAGCCAACACCCGGAAGCTTCTTGCGTATAACATGCTATACTGATGTTTAGACTAATAAAATCTATACGCTTGTCGTTTCATTTGGGATGAAATCAACTATACTCCTTGCTTTGTTTATTTCCTTTAACCTCTGTCTGTTCGGTCAGCAAGGCAGCCGCTCACTTCAGCCGAATATTGTCCCCAATCCCGGTTTTGAACGCCTTTCTTCTTCTCCAATTGGTTGGTTTTACAAAGGCAAGCATTTTACCGATGTCATGAAATACTGGAATTCACCTACAGGTGCTTCCCCTGATGTATTTGGCCCCAAAGTCAGGGTGCCTGGGCATTGGGCCGAAAAGGGATTTGGCTTACAGTCCCCACGTTCAGGGAATAACATGGTTGGCTTAACGAGTTATGGCTGCACCAATGGCAAACCCCATTGCCGGGAATACATCGAAATTCAATTACTGGAGCCACTCGTAATCGGGCAAAATTATTATGCAGAATATTGGGTAGCTCACCTCCCTCGTTCGCTTCAAGCTAATAATTTGGGGATGAGTTTTCACGTAGAAAAAACGGATGAAGCGATCGCCCTTTTGTTAGATTATCCACCTGTTATCTTAAGTGAAAAGATACTTCAGCCTCCAGCCAATGGATGGATGAAAGTATCAGGACATTTTACAGCCAAAGAGGCTGCTAACTATTTAATCATTGGTAACTTCTTTCCCGACAGCCTGACTCGAACCCGATATACTCAGGACGATCATTTTAATTTTGCTTATTATTATATCGATGATGTATTAATCAGAAAAGAAGACCCGATATTACCTGTCCCTAAAGACTATAATAGCTTGAAAGAGGTATCAGTGGAAGTGGGCAAAACAATACATCTACGAAACATATTTTTTGACCATGACAAAGCTACTTTCCTAGCACGCTCCTATAAACAACTAAATGAGCTTCACCAATTGATGATAAGCTATCCAGAGATGATCATTGAAATTAGTGGTCATACGGATAATACCGGAGATGATGATTATAACTACTTCCTTTCCCGTAAACGCGCCCGGGCTGTTGTCGGCTTTCTTCGAAATAAAGGAATTGAAAAATGGAGAACGCGCTATCGTGGCTATGGCAGTAAGCAGCCTATCGCCTCCAATGAAAACAGCCGGGGTAGACAGTTAAATCGGAGAGTAGAGTTTTTGATTGTAAGGAAGTAGACGGTGGACGCGCTTGCCCGACTATCAGAAGTGGGGTGGTCGGTAAGTGGTTAAAAATAAAAATCAATCCCTCCCCGAATCCCAAACCTCGGCGCCTCCGGGTTATCCAAATAGGTCAACCGCCACAAGGCATCGATACGGATAACCTTGAAAATATTTTCGATGCCCACACTTGCTTCCATATAGGGTTTACTATCAGGTACACGGAAACCGGTATAGCCTTCTTGCTCCGGATCAAAGGCGTTTAGTCGATTACTTTCCCGATTCTTTTCCGTCATCGTGCCATATACAGCTTTGAAAGAAACGACCTCCCGGAGTTTTAATTTTCGCATTAAAGGAATTTTATTAAGAAAAAAACCTTCGAAGTGATGATCTAGCATTACACTTACATAAGCATCACTGGCAAACTCAAACCGGTTCATTCCACTAAAGCCATTTTTTACATAAAAATAAGTTTCATTTCCTGGGTGTACTTCTGAGAGAATGTAAGGCAATTGCCCGAAATATTTCCCTGCATTAATTCGATAGGATAACCAACCAATTGGATTCAAATAAAAATAATGACGAATACTTAAACCCAATTGATGATAAGAAGGATTCCCTCCTTCTAACCAGTTACCAATACCCGCTACATACTGAAACTCGATGATTGGATGCTTCGTGCCAAGGCTTTGCCTGGAAAAGTCCCCATCAATAAATTTTTCCCCAAAAGCATAACGTGTTTTAAAAATCAACTCTGTGGTCTCTGCCGTCGTATCAATGATGGAAGGAGACTCCGGGTTGGGTAAATATTTAAAATTAAAACCGCCCGCTGCTCCAAAACCATATGGGTCTAATTCCCGGTGCATCACGATTAAACGATTCGACCAGCCTTTGCCCCAATACCGCTCACCGAAAACTTTAAACTCTTTTAAGAACAACATCTTCTGTTCAATTGGCCGGCGATAGGCTCCGGCTAACAATCCTCTTTCTAAATCTAACTCACTACTCCGACTATCAAATTCAACATTAATCCGGTAGGATGTCCCGATCAACATTCTTGGTTCTTTACGTGCCATCCACACCACACGGCCTCCATATTTTGGTCGATTATCTTTAAAGCCATAAGCTAAGAAACCTCCCAGGCGAACCCGCTTGCTAAATTCATCACTGGTTCTTGCACTGAATTGAAGTCGGTGCCCCTCTACTCGATTTATGCCATAAATGGAATAGATGTTACCTACCTCTAATTTTCCTATTTCTTTATATCCCGTAGAAAGCATATACAGGACATCCGCATATGTTTTGAAGGCTGGTACATTTTTAATGCTATCAACCATATGATATACTTTTGCCTCTTGCTCACTTAACTCATCGTGACGTGCCTCATTCCAAAATTCATCATCTTTCTCCAGCGCCCTTTGAGCTATATAGTCTGGTTTTTCTGGTTTGACATATTCCGT
>CBDUIU010000182.1:0-7370 GCA_965367335.1 uncultured Saprospiraceae bacterium | reverse complement strand
TTATTACAAAATCCGTTTCCATTTCACGGCACGAAGAGAAAAACCGAACTAGTTTTTTTAAACGACTCACCAAAAATATCAATCGATTGAAAGAGCAACTCGTCTTTCAGATGGAGTTATAAAAGTGGTACTTACACGACTCTTTATAATATGCAATTTAACATGCTTAACCAGAGCATCCTACAGCTAAAGATAATATAGAGTGTTTACTTATAACTATCACAACAAGTCATCATGCTATTTTTATAGATTGTTTAATTCTCTAGGTATATCCTGTTCATAGCTAGCCAATTTGCAGTATTCGCCATTTTGAAGTCATCCACAGATGTACGCTGCAACTTAGAAGGTATACCCATTTCTACGCAATCACTTTTGCTAACCAGACCTCTTATTAAAACTGGAGATCGAACCTTTGCCAGGTTTTGAGGTTATTGTAAGTAGAGAGCGGGTGCCCGAATTCAAGCAATGGCTGGATAAGTAATCAGAGCGATAAGCAGTAAAGATAAAACAGGTAGAAGAAGACCTCTGACTTATGAACTGTTTTCTTATTGAAAAATCAAATATTTATACTTAATTTTGTAGTCTGCGCTTGTTGTAACACCCTACCTAATACACAATCTGATCTAATATTTTTTCAATCACCTTTTTGTTATTAATCACCTTTGGTCTTTTTGTCAAAGGCATAAAATTAATTTACTATGGGCAAATTGTACAAATTTCCACCTATGATCAGGTACGTCTTCTTACCTTTTTTGATTGTTCTTGGGCTAAACAATAACCTGAACGCACAATGCTTATCAGGTGGTTCCAGCGTTGAAACCGGAACAATCATGAATGGTAGCCAATGTATCTATACCTTAGAGGTCACCTTTGTTGCCTCTGCTAATTTGAGAAATGTGACTTTTGGCTCCTCTCTTGGAACAATTCAGGTAGATGCATTTACATTGGTACAGGGGACAAATACCGTCACTGCACACATTATGGCCAATTGTGCTGCACCATTACCAGATATTATTGTAAATGGCATTGATTTATCCTTCAATGCCTGTGGCACCTTGA
The DNA here is from genome assembly GCA_965367335.1 of uncultured Saprospiraceae bacterium. Taxonomy (GTDB): domain Bacteria; phylum Bacteroidota; class Bacteroidia; order Chitinophagales; family Saprospiraceae; genus CBDUIU01. The sequence continues at coordinate 6,311 of CBDUIU010000182.1, read as the reverse complement.
CGATTCCATTTGATAGTGCTTTGCCGGTAGAGTTGACGGGGTTTCGTGCCGAAACAAAAAATGGAAGTACCAGGTTAATTTGGACAACAGCCAGTGAATACAATACGAATGAGTTTATTCTCGAGCGTTCAATTAACGGCAGTACAAATTTTCAAGTCATTGGACATAAACCTGCAGTTGGGTTTACAGAAGTGCCCCAACAATATGAGTTAATTGATCCGTTTCCGCCGGCTCTGGCTTATTATCGGCTGAGGGTCGTTGATTTCGATGGTACTTTTGCATTCTCCGACATCGTTGTAGCCTCTCAAAAAGGTTGGGAGATCAAACAGTTGCATTTAGGACCCAATCCTATCAGCAAAGAATTACTATCTATTAGCTTTGAAAAAAATGGAGCGGCGCCAGCGAATGCAATTTTGGTAAACAGCCAAGGGCAAATAGTTTGGAATAAAGATCAGATTTTAGGCGAAGGCCTCTTGTCCATTAATGCGGACTTATCAGAGCAACCCAACGGTATTTATTATTTGATGATTCGTCAGGGGCGACAAGTCGTAGCCTCAGAGAAAGTTATTAAATTGGATACATATTAATTACTGTATATTTCCCATTTGAAAAACCATCATGCTTACGGAGTATGATGGTTTTTTACGTTATATAAAAAGTGGCTGATATTATAGTCGCACTTCATTTATGAGAATATTAGTGTGAGAATTGGCCAATGTTAGATGGCGAATGTAGTTAAAGGATAATTCATAGCGATTTCTAATTACTGTGTTGCTGTTTCATAAGTATATGATTTATAGATCATTACAGGGTAGTTTGTGTTTTGTGTAAGTGGAGTAAATGACTTTTTTTAAGGAGAGGGTAGTCGATTGATTGCCATTTTTCATTAGGAAAGTTTAACAAGTCATAATATTACATTAACAGATTTCGGTAAGGATTTGGCAACTATCAAATCAAACACACAATTATTCCGATTACGGATTTTAACGAAGCAAAACAACACTATCATGACTTTTATTATCCCAAGAACTAGCATGGGCATGCTATGCTCAATTCTCTTCTTTTTATTTCTCTTCTCTTCTACCTCACTCACTGCTTGCATTAATGACTTTAAGCTCATTAATCAAACACAGCTGGACAAGGACTCCAATGACATTGGTTATCCTGACGACGACGATGACGATGGGGGCGATGACGATGACGACGACGATGGCAATGGAGGCGATGACGATGACGACGATGGCAATGGAAGTGGGTATGAACTATTTGTTTTCGAGGTGACATTTTCGATCACGGTGACTAACAATAATGTGGAACAAATCCACATCACATTAGATGAAGGAAGGATTGAGCAAGCTTATTTTTATGTATCTGGAAAAGGAACTTATGAGTTTACTACAGATGTAGCAATACCCGCAGAAAAAGTTAAGTTGAAAGCAAGAGGGGTTAATCAGAATGATTCTGAATGTGGAAATAAATCAATATTTGTTGATGGTACGAAACAAACAGTCCTTCCCGTAGAGTTGGTGAGTTTCGAAGGTGCAGAAACAGCAGAAGGTAACGTGATCCATTGGACAACATCTTATGAAGACAATACTTCTCACTTTGTAGTTGAGAAATCGAAAGATGGTAAATCATGGAAGGAACTTAAAAGTATTTCCGCAGTAGGCTTTTCCAGTCAGGCTCAAAATTATCAGACAATGGATGTCAGTGCTGAAATGTTGACTTACTACCGATTACGCACAGTTGACTTTGACGGTGAATCGCAAACCTCGAAGATCATTGTGGTTGAGCGTTCTGATGCACTGATTACCGCATCTCTGAAGGCTTTCCCAGTACCGGCGATTAATCAACCGGTAACCGTAAACTATCATGCTTTGATTAATACTACTGCGACGATAAGCCTTGTTAACCAATCTGGCCAGCTGATCCAGCGGTTTAATCAAAACATGACCAGTGGATTGAATTCATTTACAATGGATTTATCTCAACAATCAAAAGGTTTTTACTTTTTGACCATTGTTGCTGCCGGAGAACAGCAAACCACCCGCTTGATAAAAGGATAGCATTTAAGTTAGGAGGTAATTAGATTTACCTCCTAACTTAACTATTTTTCTTACCTTCATGCGAACACTTTCGCATCAGTATGACCAAACGTAAAAAGAAACAAGCGGTTAAAAAACCAAAGGCTAGCTTACCTGAAAAGGCTACTAATTGGTGGCTTTGGCCTTCCATCCTCACCTTGTTTGCATTTTTCCTCTACGCCAATACCATCGGACATGATTATGTGTTAGATGATGATATTATTACCCGGCAAAACAAATTTGTTCAGCAGGGTTTTGGTGGCTTAAAAGATATCTTTACCCATGGATACCTTTATGGCTTTAACGGCGCGAATGACCAATCCTACCGGCCCCTTGTTTTGGCGAATATGGCAATCGAACATCAGTTTTTTGGTAATTCTCCCCGGGTTAGCCATTTCTTCAATGTACTTTTTTTTGCAATAGGCATAGGAGTGTTATTGATGTGGTTACGCCAACTATTTACAGGCAAAAAGAGACGTTTAAAACAATGGTTACCCGTACTTATTGCGGCATTATTTGCAGCCCATCCCATCCATACCGAGGTAGTAGCTAATATCAAAAGCAGAGATGAGATTTTATCTTTTGTATTTGCCATGATCTGTTTATATAGTTTAGTACGCAGTTGGCGTAGAGGAGAAAGTAATTGGTTTTGGGTCAGTGTATCGGCATATTTACTCTGCGTGTTATCCAAGGAAACAGGATTGGCAGTACTAGGCTTAGTACCATTAACGCTTTATTTTTTCTCGGAAAAAAGCTGGGTGGAAATTGGTAAAACCACTGCACCATATCTGGGTGTGGCGGCGTTTTATTTTCTTGTACGCTTTATGGTCATGGATCAGGTAACATTTGGTGAAGGCTTGAATGACCCGATTAATAACAGTTTGTTGGCAGCTAATGGCGCGAGTGAATGGTTGGGAAGTCGTTTGCTGATTTTAGGGTATTACATCAAACTATTATTGTGGCCTCATCCTTTAAGTTTTGATTATTCTTATCCGCAGATCCCAATTGTTGGGATGAGCAATGTCTGGGCTTTGTTATCTCTCCTGGTTTATTTGGGCTTAGGAGTGATAGCAGTGTGGGGATGGAAGCGTAAAACGATGTGGAGTTATGGAATACTATTTTATTTGATCATGTTAGCCCTTGTTGCTAATATCTTAACTCCGATTGGAGCGCCGATGGCAGAGCGATTTGTTTTCATGTCCTCCCTGGGGTTTTGTATTGCCTTAGCTTATACTATCTATTGGATGGTTGAGCGGTGGGGGAAACCTACGAATCAACAGCAGCTCCTATTCGGCATCATTGGTATTGTTGTATTACTTTACAGTGGAAAAACACTTACACGGAATGCGGTTTGGGAAAATGCTGAAACGTTGTATTCTTCAGGCCTGATCACGGCTCCTAACAGTGCTCGTGCACACAATCATTACGGAACACATCTTCGGATGGCCGGAGAACAAACCCAAGACCTAAATCGCAAACGTGACTACTTTCAACGAGCCATTAAAAGCTACCAGAATGCGCTGAAACTTTATCCAGAATACAGCGAAGCCGCTTACAACCTGGGAGTAACCCATTATCAACTCGGTGATAAGGAAGGTGCGCGCAAAGCTTATCAAAACCTTTTGCAACAACACCCAAATTACATAGATGGTCTAAATAACCTGGGTATCATTTATTTTCAAGAAAAAAACTATCCTAAAGCAATGGAGTACTGGCAACGGATCCTTGAGACTCAACCGGACAACCCAACTGCTAATGGTAATCTCGGAGCGGCCTATTTTAACCAGGAGCGTTATCCGGAAGCAATTCAATTTTTTGAAAAAGCGGTAGCTGTCAATCCTACTTATCGCGATGGATATGCCAACTTAGTAAAAGCTTACCAACGTATCGGTGATGCTGCTAAAGCAAATGCAGCTCAGCAGAAATTGAATGAATTGGGAGGTTGATTGAAAAAATGAAAGCCAGCCAGATAGGGACATTTTGCAGTATATTGAGACAACTTTAGGCAATTTCAAGGAGAAAAATTAGTTTTCAGATTAAAACAATGCAATATGTAAAATAATGTACCGTTCCATTCAATGGCTGTAATTCAGTACATTTGTCTTTCCACCTTAGCCAGAATCAGTCAAAAACAGCTTTTTCTTCTGGCAAACACCCACGCTATCGTAGAATTTTCTAATTTTTGAGCTGTACTTTAAAAGTACTGGTATGGATTTCCTGATTGATATGCTTACATATTAAATAATTTTTACAATTGAAAGGTAATCTTTCGTCAGGTTATCAGATAAAGAAAGGGCTATGGCTACTTTTTAGACGCAAAAAATCGGATCAATGCATAAATATTTACTGTTCTCCCTATTGGGCATGTTGCTGCTAGTTTTTACCTGCTCCAAAGTTGATAACCTCAATGAGTTGGAATTGGCAGAACGAGACGCAGAATATGCGCTTCCTATTTTTCAAACCTCTACAACTATTCGTGATATCCTTGAAGGACTTGATGATAGTACGGCACTAGAGGTCAGTGAAGAGGGATTGCTGACTCTACGATACAAAGGCCGCTTTACCTCCCGGACCAGTCAGGACCTCTTTGATGTCCTTTCTGCTTTCGATAATATTCCCTTACCTATACAAGATACAGTCTCCGTTTTCCCATTTGAAGTGCCTAATCAGATGGATATAGATTTTGCGATTTTGAAACAAGGGACAGTACGTTTTGGCTTTCAATCATTTCATGATGAGCCGGTACAAGTGGAATTTCGTTTGCCTAATTTGATTAGCCCTACCGGGGAAGCCTATTCCTATCGCAGGAGTGTGCCTGCCAATCCTTCAACAGGTACAACAATAGTCAGCCCACTAGTGGATTTTTCAGAATATGAAATCCACCCGTATAATGACTCGCTGTTTATCGAATATGATTGTATTAAACCTAATGGAGATAAAGATACACTGAGTAACTTCTATTTGATCATCAGCGGTTTTGAAGCATCTTATATTGAGGGGTATTTAGGAAATGATATTTATGAATTAGAACGAGATACGATCGATATTGATTTTTTTGATAATTGGACCAGGGGAGATGTTTTCTTTGATGATCCTAAACTCAATATAACCGTTAGCAATTCTTTTGGTTTTCCCGTTCGGTCTAAAGCTAATCTGGTTGAAGTCTTCACCGTCAAAGGTGATAAATTACCCTTGCGGAGTACCTATATTAATGATGGGGTAGACTTTGAGTATCCTCTATTGAATGAAGTTGGAGAAACCAAGTATACCATCTTTGCTTTTGATCGGACTAATTCCAATATCGATTCCATTCTGGGAGCAGGACCCGTGGCCATCGATTATGATTTTGATGCCCTGCCAAACCCTGATGGGGATACTACGATCCGTGGCTTTTTAACAGATACCAGCGCTTTTACAGTTCAGGTAGAAGCAGAACTGCCTTTGGCCGGAAAAACAAATGGCTTTGCTGTGACAGATACCGTTGATGTAAGTTTAAAGTTTTATGAAGAGCTTAAAGAAGCAGAGTTTAAACTGATTGCCGATAATAGTATGCCATTGGACCTTACGATACAAGCTTTCTTTGTCGATGCCGACGGAATAGTCTTAGACTCTTTATTCCAGGGGGCGGCCAAGTTGGTAGAAGCAGCTCCTGTAGATAATAATGGTGATGTAGTTGAGGAAAAACAAACGATCACTTTTACAACGGTGGATGTAGTAAAGTATCGACGAATTCAATCGGCTAAATCCATTCACATTCGAACAAGTTTTTCCTCCTATAATAATGGCACTTCTACAGTACGCATAAGAGCTCAGCAAGGGGTTGAAGTGAGAATGGGAATGAAGGTAAAAATTTAAATAGACGCTTTGGCTTACCGCCTTAGTGTAAACGCAAAATTGATTCATGTATAAATTACTTTTCCTCCCGGCCTTCTTGTTTATTTTCAACTGGCAAAATGCTTTGGGACAAAACGACCTCGGCGTCCATCTTATCCCAGGGTATTACCAGGCAGGTGTGACAAATCCGGCAAAAATGCCAACAAAGCAACTGACCTTTGGTTTACCTGGAGGATATTTCAACTATTATCATTCTGCCGGAGCTATTAATGATTTTGTCGTGGATGAAGAGGGCAAAGAAGTGTTGGATGTAAGTCAATTAATTCAGCAAGCAGATGATAATAACCGTTTACAAGGAGGCATTGATATCTCTACCCTTTCGTTCACTTACGC
>CBDUIU010000181.1:0-7371 GCA_965367335.1 uncultured Saprospiraceae bacterium | reverse complement strand
TATAGTCCGTTTTTCTTTGTAGCTCACTTATACGCACTCAACTCTAATTATCCTCCGGATGGGTATTCTCCGCCTTATCAATTAGGGATACAATTAGGGAGTTTATTGGTTGCTTTTTTAGGCTTGTTTGTGATGAGAAAGAATCTGTTACGATTCTTTTCGGATAAAGCCGTGGCCCTGGCTTTACTGCTGCTGATTTTGGCCACGAATTATCTGGAGTATGCTGCGATCACAAATGCGATGACACATAACTACCTCTTTACGATCTATGCACTTCTGATCGCAGCGTCAATTCGGTTTTATGAAAAACCTGGTTGGTGGTTGGCCGCAGGCATCGGTGTATTAATCGGCCTGGCTGGGCTAACCCGGCCAACGGATTTGATTGCAGCTTTAATTCCACTTGGTTGGGGCATTTCTTCTGCAGCTGAATTAAAAAATCGTTTGTTTTTCATTGGACAACATTTAGCAAAATATACATTGGCTATATTCCTGTGTATTTTTATTGGCAGTTGGCAGTTGTTATACTGGAAATATGTTGGAGATGAGTGGATCATTTACAGTTACCAGGATCAGGGGTTTAGTTGGTTAAAGCCACATTTGTCAAATGGGTTTTTTAGTTACCGGGCTGGCTGGCTAATTTATACACCGGTGATGCTGTTGGCTTTGATAGGCTTTTATCCTCTGTTTAAAAAACAATTTAAACCCTTTTGGATCCTTTTTGTTTTTTCGCTGATCTTCATTTATATCACCTTCTCCTGGGATATTTGGTGGTATGGCGGAAGCTTAGGGCAACGAGTAATGGTACAACTTTATCCCGTATTACTCTTTCCGCTAACAGCATTTTGGGAATTTATTTTTCGTCAGAAAAAAGGGTGGTTTGTAGGTATTGTTTTATTCTGTAGTTTATGCATTTACTTCAATCTATGGTTGCACTATCAAGCTCATGGAGGAGGAATGTACCGTGCTGGGAATATGACTAAAGCTTATTTCTTAAGAGTAGTGGGGCGTTTTGAAAAAAACAAGGAAGATGATAAATTATTAGATGCAAAAGAAGACTATCGGGGAGCACGAAAAAACATTCGACTGATTTATCAAAATGACTTTGAACAAGACAGTTCAGCTATTGGGTGCCCACATCCGATTCTACAGGGAGAGCGATCGCTTTGGTTAGACCCTATTCGGGAACGCACGCCTACTTATCGGGTAAATTTGCCGAATTATGCCAAAGGGAGTTGGGTAAGTGTAAAAGCTACCTTCTTTTGTCCATCAAAAATTTGGGATGTTTGGCGGATGCCGCATTTTACAGTTACAATAAAAAAGAATGGCGCAGTAATAAAAGAACAATATATAAAACCTTTCCGTTTGATGGAGGGAGGTGAAAAGAAAATTATCTCTTTTGACAATAGCCTACCGGGTGAAAATGAAGCAGATACGATTGAAATTAGTTTCTGGCGAGGGTACGGCCAATCAGTTATGATAATTGATGAGCTGGCGGTAGAATTATTTGAGGCAGGATAACCCTATAAAATACTTTACCTTTGCCCAATAAATGTTTACAAAACAGACTTCATGACGACTACTGATCATAAATCAAAACCGTTTAAATTTAAACAGTTTACCATCCAACAGGATCGCTGTGCTATGAAAGTAGGGACGGATGGCATTTTGCTTGGGGCCTGGGCTCGAGTTGGGCCAGTAAAAAAAGCCTTGGACATTGGTACCGGTACAGGACTAATTGCGATCATGTTAGCTCAGCGGTGTTTGGATGCAGAAGTCCATGCAGTTGAAATTAATGAAGTAGCTTTTTCCCAAGCTAAAGAGAATATGGCTACCAGTCCTTTTGCTGAACGACTTACCGCAATCAATCAGCCGATTCAGGATTATGCACAAATGAGCAATGAGCGTTATGATTTGATTATCAGTAATCCGCCGTTTTTCTCCGGGGGGGTATTTTCCGGAAATGAAGCCCGGGCAGAGGTACGCCACACCACAAAATTACCACATGGAGACTTGCTGGTTGCGGCGCGTACGCTGCTTGATCCTAACGGTCGGTTTTGCGTGATTCTGCCTTATTTAGAGGGATTGAGGCTGAAGGAAATGGCTCGGAGGTATAATCTTCATTGTAGCCGTATGACTGAAGTCCGAGCAAGGCCAGGACTTACCATTGAGCGATTACTCTTGGAGTTTCAACGATTTTCATCCACAGAATTAGTAGATGAACTATACATATACGGAGAAGGAAAAACGGCAAATTATTCGGCAGAGTACATAGAGCTCACAGAAGCTTTTTATTTAGATTTAAAATAAGCTCCGGAGCAGTAATTCATCCACATAAAAAAAGGGAAATCAGCCAAACTGATTTCCCTTTTTTTACGCTAAGACGCGTAAGATTCTTTTTTTTCTGCAATGATTTTTTTTGCCATTTCCAGGATAGAAGTATCCTTTAAACTGACGATTCCTCCATTAGGACCTGGTTGGACATGGCGCCCGGTAATATCTCCCGATTGATACTTAGCAGCACCGAAATAATTACGAACGGTTTGTTCTTCTAGGTTTAGCTGTTCAGCAATACGTTTTACACTTCCAGTTGGTAGCTCGTGCTTAATCTTGCGCAATTCGCTGAATGTTATATTCATAACGAGTAAGAGATTATGGTTTAGGAAATAGATGTAGTATAGTAAAAGGAATATATGTTCGTGGCTGGATTATCATTCGTTATTTTTAGTGTAGTATTAACGTAAAGTTAAAATAATATTTCTGACTTCGCAATATTCACCGCATTTTTTGTATAAAAATTTTTTGACATGTGTTAATTAACTGATTTGTATAATATATCTTAATCAGTCACTTACGATTAGTGATAAGCTGTCAGGTGAAAAATGAAAAATTCTAATAAATTTTCTTTACAAAATGAAGTAACTTCGATCCATTATATAAAGTATGTTTTACTTAAAATTTATATTCCCATGCACTTTGCTCATGTTTTCTTGCTTTTGCTTTTTTCTTTTACCTTTTTATTGTTGGGAAAAGCTCAGCCGCCCACTGCTTCACAGCGTTCCGTCGTTGTGGAAGCTCAATCATTAATGAATGGAACGGCGATTCAGTTTGATTGGTTAGCCGATTCTACTGCCACTGGTTACACCGTATATAAAAAAAGGTATGGCGTCAATGAATGGGGAGACCCTATCGTAAGTTTGCCGGGTGATGCAACTAGCTGGACCGATGACCAAACTGCTACTGGGACTCAAAATGCTATGGAATATGCTTTTTTTAAGCATGAGTTTAAACCTGTTGAATGGACCGTCTGCGTACCTGGAAATAGCTCTCTTCGTTTTGAGATCAATGATATGTATGGCATTGGCTTGTGCTGTAGTTTTGGCTATGGTTATTATACTATTGAAGCGTGTGATAGTCTATTTGCGATGGGAGATGATTTTGCCTATGGTGCAATTCATGGGTTTAATCTATGTGAAAACACGGATACCTGTGTAGATGTCAAAATCACAATCTTTCCAGATATTTTTCCAAATAGTACATCCTGGCAGCTTTTTAATAATTCGACGGGAGAGACACTGGCTACTTCCGGCCCCGTAGGTACCTATATCAGCCCTCGCCCTGCTTACGGGTATATCTATGCAGGCAATGAACTTTATCTTGATCCGCATCATGGCAAAATTTTGCTTTTAGTAGACGATGCCGTGGTTGATTCCTTGGAAACTGAGCTTGCTCAATTGCGCTATGATTTATGGATGGATGGTTGGCATCCATTGCAGTTAAATGTTAGTCGGCAGGCATCTGTAGTTGACATAAAGGATCAAATTAAGGCTATTGCCCAAACTCATGATTCACCTTTGTCCAAATTAACCTCCTTGTACATTATTGGTCACGTTCCGGTTCCTTATTCTGGTGACATCTACCCGGATACCCACACAGAGCACCGGGGCGCTTGGGCTGCCGATAGTTATTATGCAGATTTAGATGGAGATTGGACAGATAGTATTGCTGATCGAAGTACCGCTTTTTTTGAATATAATCATAATGTTCCCGGTGATGGTAAATTTGATCAGGGATTACTTCCTTCTTCGGTTGAGCTGGCGGTTGGACGAGTAGACTTTTTCAATATGCCAGCTTTTGAGGATACGGAAATACAATTACTCCGTAAATATCTTCGCAAAGCAAGTGACTATAAACACGGAAGAATAAAGACGATCCAAAGAGCATTAATCGATGATAATTTTCAAACTGCTTTTGCCGCTCCTGCAGCCAGTGGTTGGCGGAACTTTGGGCCATTAGTTGGGATAGACAGTATTTTTGAACGTGACTATTTTCTTTCAGCTTCGGAGGCCCCTTACCAATGGGTTTATGGTTGTGGATCCGGTACACATATTAGCTCTGCTGGAATAGGAAACACGATGGATTTTGCAAATGATTCTTTGCAAAGCATTTTTAGTATGCTATTCGGTAGTCAATTTGGGGATTGGGATAATGTCAATAATTTTTTACGGGCTCCTTTAGCCTCAGGGACAACGCTAACCAATTGCTGGGCGGGTAACCCGCCTTGGACTTTTCACCCGATGGCTTTGGGAGAACACATCGGAAACTGCGTAAAACTAACGCAAAATAGCAACACTTTTGGCTATTTACCAGGACCCCAAATGGTCCATATTGCTCTCATGGGAGACCCAAGTCTTAGAATGCATCCAATGGCTGGAGTTGAAGATCTAAGTCTGGAGCAAATAATAAATTCAGTACAATTAGAATGGCCAAAATCCAGTGATACAACAGTTATTCAATATGCTGTTTATCGACAAGACTCTACGACTAAAATTTACAATTTGCTCAGTTTTAATGTGTTAGACACATTTTATGTTGATACTCAACCAAATGATGGGAAAAACATTTATCTGGTAAAACCAGTGCGTCTGCAAAAAAGCCCTAGCGGAACCTATTTTAACACTGGTATGGGAACCGTTGATTCCTTACAAGTAAATCTTGTGATTTCATCTCTTTCAGCCAATGGATCAACATCCTTCCAACTATTTCCAAATCCTACTGCAGATAGGGTACACTTGAGATTTCCTGAAAATATGGCAAACAAAGAAGTTCGAGTCTTTAACACTCGGGGACAGGTAGTACACCAGAAATATTTGAAAATATTTGATGATCACTATATATTTTCTTTAAGAGGCAAATCGGTGGGTGTTTATTGGGTAGAAGTGAGCTTTGGTAAGCAAAAATTGATCAGAAAATTGATGAAAATAAAATAATAAATCGTTGGAACACCTTTTTGAGTTTGGTGACATGAAAAACTAGTACGGCTTTTGTTATGTATTGGAATATAAGCGTGTGAATCCCCAGTAGTAACATGCACTTAAACTTCTTATTATTTAAATTTCCAATGATTATGAGTCTCAAAATTGCCCCAAGCAAGCTATTTGCAGTGTTGTCACTATTGCTATTTTTTGGATTATCCAAATCCAACGCAAATGCTGACACTACATATGCACAAGTAACTACCCTTTGTGGTCAGACAACCTACTGTCTACCTATTTCTCCTCAAGATATCAGTTTGTATGATTTTTATATTGATGGTGATCAATATCAATCAACACCAAGTTCTTGCAATCAAACCGATTCTACTTTGAATGAGGGCTTAGCGTTTTTAGTAGCAATAGGTACAACGGAAATAAAAGCTGTTGAACGAGCAACTTCTAACATTTCGGTATATATTGTTACCGCTGATGAAAGTGCACCGCTTGAAATTTATAATACAACTGTTCAAGCAACAAGTTGTAATGGGAGTACAGGTATGATCACAATTGATGCACAGGGTGGCTCAGGGTCCTACATCTATCGATGGCCTAATAATGTAACAAGTACTGATTTAAATGTAGCCTTTAATCTGCCTGCCGGTGATTATCAAGTTATTGTGTCTGATGCAAATGAGGTGACCTGTTATCAAGTCATTACTGTGACAGTTCCTGAACATGTTCCGGGTAATCCTCAATTTATTATCAGTGATATCCCCAAAATATGTAGTGGAGAAGAAACTGGTTATATTGCTTATGACATTACTTACGACAATGATTTTCGACTGCCTTTTTCCATAGAAATAGTTGATAAGAAAAAGCAAATTGTCCAAAATGGATCATTAGCCGCCGGTGAATACTGCTTACATCTTTATGATAGCACTGGTTGCCTCGCTGCAGATACTTGTGTGATTATTGAAAGTCACGACGAGTTGGTTTTAAGTGTCTTAGTTGATGATATGTTTTGTGGCGATACGGTTGGAAATGCTTCTGTTTCTATAAGTGGAGGAATTGGAACTGCTCCTTTTATATATTATTGGGCTATCTATGATCCCATTACAACCGATATCCAAGTATTTGATACAACTACAAGTGGAGATATTCACTTAAAGGACGGTTCATACCAAGTCAGCTTGATCAATACATTTGGCTGCGAAGCGACTGCTGTTTTTGAAGTCAATAAAGAAGATTGCCCAACTAATTTGACTTTTATAAAAGCTCCAGAAGATGAAACGGTCAATTGTGACAATATACCTGGCGTTCCTGATGTAAGAGCATATTCTCCTTGTAGTCAGGGAGCGGTGGTGACTCATTTTAATGAATATGAGATAGACGGTGCATGTGAGGGGAATTATTTTATTGTTCAAAATTGGCAGGCGATTGATGCATGTGCAGATACAATTACTCACATGCGCTTCATTACAGTTCGCGATTTTGATGCACCTAGATTTGAAGGGTTTCCGTCAGATATTACAATTGATTTATCTCAAAATAATACGATCCCTTCTGTTTGGGAGGCCATCGCATATGACAATTGTGCGACCAACGTATCTTATGGATTTGAGGAAAAGATAGATACTACAAACCATGGCTATTTGATTCGACGTACCTATAAAGCGTTTGATCCCTGCCAGAATGTTACATCGGAAACACAAACCATTACCGTCACAGGAGGTATTGTATGGCCTGGCGATACTGACTCAAGTGGTGTTGTGAATCAATACGATTTATTCAATATTGGTTTGGGCTTTGGTTTAACTGGTCCGTCTAGGGTCTGGTCTACGAATGAATGGGTGGGACAGTATGCTGATATGTGGAAAGTAAACTCTCCTTTGAATGGAGTTAACTTCCGTCATGGAGACACCAATGGAGATGGACGTATAGACCAGGAGGATGTAAATAATGTGTTGGGAAATTGGAAAGGAGAAACTTTTTTCCAAAACGAACAAAAACCTGTTACACGGTCAGTTCAACCAGCAAGGTTAGAAATTGAATCAGTTGACGGTGCAGGCAATGTACGTATGAAAGTTTTAATCGGAGAAGAAGGAACAGAAAATTTGAC
>CBDUIU010000180.1:0-7377 GCA_965367335.1 uncultured Saprospiraceae bacterium | reverse complement strand
CAAAAACCCCCTAGAAACCTTAGTTTTCCTCGAGATACACTTATCTATCGGGTTTATGGTTTATGGTTTATAAGTTTATTGAGCGTAGCCCCGCTTGGCTAGTCGGACAGGGAAATCCCGAGCTGCTTGCATCCCGAGCCCGCTGAGGGATGGAGTTTATAAGAATTAAGGGATAAACTAAAAATTTGCTTTAGCAAAGAGATAAACCAAACCGCCGAAGGCGGTATAAACTTATAAACTGGTTCATGGGATTTAAAAATTCGCCAACAACACACAATACCTAAATAATTCCCATTCCACCCAAATGCTAAATAAAAGTTAAACCTTTTGCTAGTTCCTAAACGATTGTTTAGATTTGCATCGTAATTAAACAATAATGGCTAGAAAGAAAGAATATATAGAAGCAGAAGTAATAGATAAGGCAATGGCTTTATTCTGGCGGAATGGATTTGAAACCACCTCCTTGAATATGCTGGAAAAGGAAATGGGGATCAATAAATTCTCTATATATGCTAGCTTTGGTAGTAAAATTGGCGTCTTTCTAGAGAGTATAAAATCTTATAGGAGAAGGTTATCTCAAATTACGGATAAACTAGAAATCTCTTCAAACGGTGTGGCAGGTTTAAAACAATATTTCTATGATTTTATAGATTTTTCAAAAGAAAATGAGTGTGGTAAAGGATGTTTAATAGTTAACACAGCCATTGAATTAGGTGAAAATGCCGACACCAAAATAAAAGAGGAATTAGCGAAATTTACAAGTGATATCAGACAGTTATTTATAGATAACTTGAAACAAGAACCGGAGAAAGACGCTGCCACTATCGAAAAGCAAGCAGATTATTTGATCATTTCAATGTTTGGGCTAGCGGCTGCTTCCAAAATGTTCAACAGAACTCAACTTGAACACTATATTGAAAACATTTTTGAAAATATTTGACCTTTTTTTTAATCAATAACTAACCGATCGTTTAGTTATTTAACAACTAATTATGATTACATCAACAGATGTGGATGCAATAAAAATCCATGATATCGATTCCGCACCACAAGCAAGTAAAGCACTGCTAGAAAAATCTAAAAAGGCTTTTGGTTATATTCCCAATTTGCACGGAGCCTTAGCAGAAGCACCTGGCTTACTTGAGGCATACCAAACGATACATAGCTTATTCGTCAACTCCTCCTTCGATAATGACGAGCTAACAGTCGTATGGCAAACTATAAATGTAGAACATGAGTGTCACTACTGTGTACCTGCTCATACGGCTATTGCAAAGTCGATGAAGGTTGATGATGCGATTACAGAAGCTTTAAGAAATAAAACCCCGTTGCCAACTGACAAATTACAAGCTTTACACGAGATGACCTTGTCTGTCGTACGTAATCGTGGCAATGTGTCAAAAGCTGAACTTGAAGCATTTTATGCAGCCGGATATAAGCAAAGACAGTTGCTGGAAATTATTCTTGGCTTATCTCAAAAAGTGATCAGCAACTATACCAACCATATTGCCGCTACACCGGCAGACAAATCTTTTGAAAAATATGCCTGGAAGAAATAGGTAGATATCTTCAATATATCAGCACAAGTCCAGAGGGTTTGTGCTGATACTAAAAACTTAATTCATACAAAATTTAATCATTACAGAATGAAATCACTTAATGTATTACTACTGTTAAGCTTTGCAATCCTTTGGTCTTGTCAACACGACTCTGAACATACTACGCCTGATGTAGTGACTCCAAAGTTTCAAAACAAAAGCCATGAGCTTGTCTATCATATGACTCAAAAAGTAGGCGACTATAAAAACCTACAGGCCAAAAAAGATGTCACCTATACCTACACCTATACAACTCCTGACAACCAAACCGATGTCTCTACTGAGAAATATATTTTCAACGGTGAATTATCTTACGGGGCTTATCAACAACACGATAGAACACTGCCAGAGCTGGAGGGTCTGATCGAACAAGGCTATGATGGGAATTCCTACTGGCTGAAACATAATGGACAATATCTATCCGATGATAAAATGATGAATCGGGTCATCTTTAATAGAGGTACTAATTTTTATTGGTTTGCTATGATGCAAAAGTTAACGGACCCAGGACTTATCTATGAATATATCAAACAAGATACGGTAGATGGAAACAAATACGATATTGTCAAAGTGTCGTTTACTACCAAACCAGGAGAAGCAGCTGATATTTATCAACTCTATATTAACCAAGAAACTTCTTTAGTTGACCAGTTTCTGTTTACTGTTGACTACTATAAGGTTGAAAAACCTTTTTTAATGAAGGTACAGTATGAAGAAATTGATGGCATTTTAATCCCGACCAAACGAAAATATACCCACGCTACCTGGGAGGGAGAAAACCTGAATGAAAACTGGATCAATGTTTCATGGACAGACATTAAGTTTAATAATGGCTTGTCAAAAGCTTTGTTTGAACAGAAGTCTTAGGAATTCTAATCATTTCCTTAACATGAGTTATTTCGAAAAACTATTGTTTGCTAAATAGTTTATGAGTTTATGAGAGCGAAGCTCCTGTTTATCTCCCCGCTAAAGCGGGTTCGTAGTTTATCCGAAAAATACTATAAGCTTAAGTTAAAATGATAATAGATTCGAGATGACTCATGTTTACTTTTTTTGGCAACAACAACGCACAGGCGTCCATTTATTATAACAATTTGCATACATAGACTGATTTTTATTTCCCAAATTGCTTGTCAGCCTAACAGTACTTTTACTGCAAAATTTTAGTATTTTTCTGCGGATAAGTATGTTGCAATCGAAATAAACCGGATAATGGGAGATATAAGAAAATTAGCAATAGTAGGAATTGGCCCAAGAGGGTTATTTTCTTTGGAGAATTTAGTCCATAGCCTGAATAAGACAAATAATCTGAAGCAGCTTAAAATATTATTATTTGAGGAAACAAAAGAAATTGGAAATGGACCTGTCTATGGTATTCATCAATCCAAAGCCAACTGGATAAACATTTCAGAAAGAATATTACTATTAGAAGAACGGGCTGTTATGAATTGTAATGGGACACAAATTCCTTCGTTTCCTACTTTTCATAAATGGACAAAGAAAGACTTTGCTGACATTCCGAAAGATGAAACAGATATCTATCCACTTCGCTCCTATGTTGGGGAGTACCTGAAGCAAAGGTTTGACTCCTTATTTGAACCATTAAACGAATTGAAAATCGTAAGCTTAGTGAACCAACGCGTGGATAAGGTCGAGGTCGAAGCGGATGCAATTATTTTGCAAACAAATGAAAATGACCATTATTCCGTAGACGAGGTTTTGCTCACCATTGGTCATCAACCTACCAGGCATGATGATCAAATCAAAAACTGGTCGGCGTTCACGGATAAGCATCATCATTTAAAACTTTTTGTCGAACCCTACCCTATCAAAGATATTTTAAGTATTGAGCAAATCACGCCCAAAAGTACGATTGCACTTCGTGGATTTGGCCTGGCCATGATTGACGTTGTAAGGGCTATCGCCGAGAAATTTGGCGAATTTACTTCTCCTGCTGAGGCTTCCAAGGGATTGACCTACCAAACGGATGCTGTTATAAAAAATCTTTTCGTGCCTTTTTCTCTAGACGGGCTGCCGATGTCACCTAAACCGATAAATGCACAAATTGACGAGTGGTTCCGTCCATCGCAAAATGACATAGCAAAATTTGAAGAAATTATAGGAGACCGAAAGCGCCAACAGGCAGCCAAAGGAGCAGCGTTTCTCATTGATGCTATTGCTCCGATATTAGCAAAAGTATATTTATCACTGCCTCAAGTTTATGGTAAAGACAATTGGACTGTTCAGGAAGCCGCAGCTGTTGCCATAGCATGGCTAAAGAATGGTAGCTATCAGCATGTTACAATCTTGCCTCGCCAACAACCCGTTGAAAGGACCTTGCTTGATTTTGTGCAGATGGCATCGGGAAAGGATAAAATCAGTTTTGATTTTTGTATAGGGCAGGTATGGCGACACTGTCAACCTTCCATCTATAAGCAATTGTCGTTTAACGAATGTGCCGAGGAGGTATTTGCTGAAATTATTGAATTGGACGAGCGGATGAAAAGATATGCCTATGGCCCTCCCGTGGAAAGTATACAACAGTTAATAGCCTTGATTGAGGCTGGAATAATGAATTTGTCCATGTTGCATGACCCCGACATTGACCTAACAGAAGAGGGATGGATAATAAGCTGTAATCAAGCATCGATCAGTGCTAAAATCATGATTAACACGGTATTGGATTCCCCTCGCCTCGAAGCTGTCAGTTCACCTATCATTAAGCATTTGCTTTCCAATGATTTAATCCAGGCTGTTCACGATGACCTGGGTGTTTTTACCGATGAAAACGGGTATGTCATTTCGAATAAGGACAACAAGGTATTTCCAATTGCATTGTTAGGTAGATTGGCAAAAGGTACTATCATAGGCGTGGATGCCATCTTAGAATGCTTCGGATCTCGCCCAAAACAATGGGCATCAAAAGCAGCAGAGCGACATATTGCTTGGATTACTAAGAGATAAGAGCTATTCATCTTTGTCATTTTCCTTACGAGCGACACCCTTAGTACGTTCTAATTCCGTATCTAAGCTAGCCAATTGAATTTCTACCATTTCTTTAAAATGAGAATCGTTGGAGGACTGTTCAAATTGAGCAGCATATTCAAAATGTTTTTTTGCTAATTCAAAATTATTGATCGCTTTGTATTCTGTCCCAATTGCATAAAAAGCTAAACCCATATTCCTTTCAATGACTTCTTCTTCCATCCAATTATCTTCAAGTACAACGTTAGCCAATTCTCCGGAAGAAGCAGTATAACTTTCTCCATCTGATTGGATATAAGTATTGTTGTCCATCATGATACCATCTTTCCAGGTACTGACCAAAGAGGAACCATCCGCAAATTGAAAAATGCCCTCCTCCTCCATTTTTCCTTGGCTCCAGTTTCCGTGCAAGGTATCTCCAGATCCAAAAACAATCATCCCAGGCCCATGACGATCTCCTTCTTGATTCATTCCAATAAAAACACTTCCATCAGCTCTGGTAAATTGTCCAAAGCCATTGATTTTTCCGTTTTCCCAATTGCCAGAGTAATACTCCCCGTTTCCCAGAACAATAGCCCCTTCCCCGTGAATTTGATCCATGCTAAATGAACCAATATATTCGCGACCATCGGGGTAAATGAGTACGCCTTCCCCTTCGCGATACCCCGATTCCCAATCGCCTGAATACTGGCTACCATCTGCGTAGATCATAGTTCCAGTTCCATGAAAAGTTTCATCCACAAAATCGCCTTCATAAGAAGAACTATCTGCGAAAAATAATTTTCCTTGTCCGTGAATCATTCCGAAACGGAATTCTCCCTCGTAATACGATCCATCTGACCAATGGACCGTCCCCCTACATCTTTCTTTGTTATCATCAACGTCTGAAGACACGACCGATGGAAATTCGGAGTCGTCATTTTCCTGTGCATTTAAATTAAAGCCAAGCGATAATAAAAATATGGAAATAGCAATAATTTTAACAAATGTAAATTTCATACGTCAAAACTTTTTAATTGTCATTTTTCTACTTTTGACTTTTACCGAAAAATTTAAAACGGGCATATCTTTTCCTTCCACCTGTATTTTCTGAAAATTATCAGAAAATTCAAAACTGTCTCCAAAAGCTTTTTCATCAATATAGATTACGTATTCATTCTTTGGCAAATTGAAAAAGAAAGAACCATCATCCTGGGTATAAGTCGTGATAATTTCTCCCTGAATATTTTTGGCCAGGATGGGCATTCCGAGTAAAGTAAATTTTGATTTTTTAAATCGCTGTTTTAACTCCTTTACTTTTCCTCGTACTGGAATGGTTTTATAAAATGGTATATCTTGAATAATGTCTTCTGTCAGGTTGATGTTTTTTCGTTTGCCAGCAAATGCACCAGTAGGATCAACAAAACTAAGCGAATACTCTCCTGCAGGTAATCCCTTATAATTAACCCATCCTTCATTCCCTGACACTAAAGTCACCTCATTTACTTTTACGAATATGCCAGTAAGTGTTTTTTCAGAATTATCTAGTTGGCCATTATTATTCGTATCTTCGAACAGGGTTAATTTTAGCTTTTTAGCTCTCTCCGGTGAACGATAATTATTGATATTTTTAACTAGTTTAATACGCCAAAATTGACTATTTGAATAAAGCGTATTAAAAAATGAGAACTCTGTATTCACCGTAAGGTTCTTAGCAAAAATAGATTGGATGCTAACTAATGAAACACTAGTCCAGAGTTTACGAATATTATTATAAGAGATTTGATTGGATAAATTTGTTTTTATTTTTCCATTAAACATCAGTTTTCCCCAACGGGTAGAAAGGTGAAAATCTGAATTAGTTTGATCTAACTTATTATCTCTGAAAGCATTCGATAGATTAGCTGTTCCTTTTTTATAGCCTGAATTTATAGTTAAATAGCGTGTAGATAAATTAAAAATGAAATTGTAGGTAAGAGAGGACACCTGATTTTGGCTATTATATCCAAAGGTATA
The DNA here is from genome assembly GCA_965367335.1 of uncultured Saprospiraceae bacterium. Taxonomy (GTDB): domain Bacteria; phylum Bacteroidota; class Bacteroidia; order Chitinophagales; family Saprospiraceae; genus CBDUIU01. Next base: position 799 of record CBDUIU010000180.1, on the reverse strand, counting down.
ATAACCCATGTCATTTGTGAGGCCTAAGATCAGACTTCCTTTTTTACGATGAATAGCTGTTCTTATTCTAGTTGAGGTTGAATTATAGTATTGTTCAGGATTTGAAAAATTTATAAAATTACGCGTTTCGAAAAGCTGATAAGGAGCCAATGACACTTTCCAGTTCCCCAATGATTTTGTTTCTAATTGGATTTGGTAATTGTGGCTGGTGCTATTACGTATGAGTTGCTGATCTTCTTTTTGTACGGAAGAACTTGATTTACGTATTCGGGCAGAAGTACTGAACCTGAAGTTTTTCCAACCCAAAAAAGTAACTTTATTAGAAGTAGAAATATTTCCAGGTGTGCTACCTTCATATTGAGGAGAAGAATAAAACCCATTTGATTTGAAAACCCAACTGTTTATTCGTTTTTCGTATTCAAAGTTTAGGCCCATACCGGGCTTGAAGGTGTTCGATTGATTCGTATTTTGGACAGCACTGAAGCCTACACGGATGTTAAAAAGTGTTCTCACTCTATTTATTGAATTCGAAAACCATAAAAGGCCTGTTTTAGAATCTTCTCTAAACTTTAAAAGCCCATTTCCAGATATGGTTCCAAATTGATTATTGGGTTTACTAAACCCACCAATAAAGCTATTTCCTGTCAATGTTTGTAGGCCAGGGTCAGAAGAGAAAAGGCTTTGAGTACCATTTATAAAACCCAGATGAAAAGCATGACTATCTACTTCAGACTCATAAATAACACCCCTTCCAGAGAGATAAGCTTCATCGTTATAATTAATTTGACCAAAATGAATA
>CBDUIU010000179.1:0-7407 GCA_965367335.1 uncultured Saprospiraceae bacterium | reverse complement strand
CACCTACATTTTCGAAAGGCATACCGGGTATTTCCGTAAAATTGCCACTTCCGTCATTGGCATATAATTTTGAAACAGGAAGCCATGAGCTATCACTTCCTGTTATAAGGACGTCGATGGTGCTGTCTCCATTAACATCCGAAAATGCGATCACCCCAGATAGGAATCCCTTGAAAGGTGTGTCCGGCATTTCCGTAAAATTGCCATTCCCGTCATTAGTGTATAATCTCGTTGTAGGAAAAATTGAATCATACCCTGTAATAAGGACGTCGGAGCTGCCATCTCCATTCACATCCGAAAACGCGATTGAACTTCCTTTCACTCCCTCAAAAGGGGTGTCTGGTATTTCCGTGAAATTACCGGACCCATCATTGGTGTATAACTTCGTAACTGGAATATAATCACAAGTTTGTCCTGTGATTAGGAAATCAGAGGTGCCGTCCCCGTTAACGTCTGAAAATGCGATCGAGCTCCCTAATAATCGGTCGTAAGGAGGAGCTTTGGGTGTTTCTGTAAAAATTTGAGCTGTTAGTAGTTGGGAGTAGAGGAGGAAGAGGAGAAATGTAAGTGATTTCATTTTATCCCATTTTGAATGAATGTATTTTGGTTTTTAATGGTTGTCACTAACGAGAGTCCGTGCAAAAAACCATCATCCCTGAAAGCAGGATCGTTGCAATTTTCCTGGGCACCAGCCGGGCCACTTTAATTTACTCTTTCAAGGTTATATCCTTTCATTTTCCAGGTTTCAATCAATTTTGCTTTGAACATCTCTTTTATACTTGTGCTTTGATCTGAAATCTGTCCAGATGTAAAATTTGCAGTTCGTAGGAGTTGGAATAGGTCATCATTAGAAGGGCTACGACAAGAGGAAACACAGTGGCTTGTAGCCCCGATGTACAAAAAGATCCCTCTAGCTTTAGGTTGACACACCAATCGTTAACCTAACTAAATCAGGGAGTCACGTAGAAAGATAGGAAAAAAATTTCATTTGACCATCAGAATATAAACAGCTGATTACTCATGGTGAAAAAATATTTCCCGGAGGCAGGTATAGCTGTGCTTACGAAGCTGAGTTTTCCGCATTGCCAGAAAATGCTAGAGCTTATTTAATGTCAGCTTGGGAAATACCATTAGGTTATTTATCATAGGGGAGGCTATTGCCGATTTAGTCTTTGATCTGCGCTCGTATTTTTTATTTCCAGGGTCCATTTGTCCTTACATTTATTACTTTCCCGTCTTCATCAATTTTGTATAATCCACCTGCACATCCTAACCAAACATTATCTTTTTTGTCTTTTAAAAAAACCATTGTCGAAGTTGGCACTTTATAATTTACGAACTCATTATTTGTGTATTTGTAAACTCCATTGCTGGTCGTACTAAACCACAAATCGTTTGACTTGTCTTTGTAAATTGCGAAAACATCACTTTCGCTTAAACCGATCTTTTCAGGGAAATGAACGAATTTATCGCCATCATATTTATTCAATCCGCCCTTACCAACTCGTTTGTCGGTATCGGGGTTGTCTTTCTCTGCCACTCTCGTTCCAATCCACATGTTTCCTGCTTTGTCTACCACAATTGATTGGACATGGTTTGAGTTCAAACCTTCTTTGGTTGTGAAATGAACGAATGAGTTTCCATTAAACTTACTTGCTCCGTAGCCGTCTCTGCCGAACCAAATGTTCCCTTTTGAATCTTCTGCGATTGAGGTTATCCAGTCTTTTGTGTCCGGGTTGATTGTAGTTTCTATTTTCGGATAAGGAATTGGGAATTTTTCAAATCGAGTTCCGTCAAACTTGCAAACGCCACCCCAAGTTCCAATCCAAAAGGTTCCTTTTCTGTCGATAAATAAATTGCTTACCATATCGCTACAGAGTCCATCTTTTTCTGAATAATTTGTAAATGTTTTTCCGTTAAATTTCGATACTCCTGCACCTGTTCCAAACCATAAATTTCCCAAATCATCTTCCATAACGGTTGTTATTCGATTACTCGGCAATCCATCCTTTGTTGTCAAATATTTCAGCTTGTTTCCATCAAATTTTGCAACTCCTTTCTCTAAAGTTCCAAACCAAAGATTTCCTTTCGAGTCTTGAAATGTTTCTACCACATATTCTCCAATTTGTGAAGCTTTTTTTTGTTCAGTCGAATTTTCGATTTCGGCAGTTTCAGTTTTCTTTCCCTGCGAGTTGCAAGAAACTGATAAAATTGTCAATACTATTAGAAGTATATTTTTCATTTTCGGGGTTGGTTTTATGTGACGCACGACGGTCTGGCTACCCACCGTGCCGTAGCTGCATGTAGCCCCAATGTACAAAAAAGATCCCCTAACTTTCATTTGATCAGAATACATTTCCGTTGGACTGGATATCCACAAAAATCCTGGACGATTGCTGTTTGTACCGAGCGCTGGTTATACCGGTCTTTTACCATTTCCCTTCCGGATATGGAAGTGCTGATTACTCATCTTGAAAAAATATTTCCCCGAGCACTGTTGCTTCTTTTTGACTTGACAGTCCATCTGTTTCGGGAGACTTCATCTCTATAGAGGTATAAGTGAGCATTACCTGCTTTTTAATTGGCGCAGTTTGAGCTAAATTCAAGTCTGTTGCAATCAAACTTAATCTACCATCAACAGGTGTTAAGTACGAAGCATCTCTTTCACTTGTCTATTTTCAGTATTAAATTTCCATTTTAGTCCAAATAATGGTCGTAAAATATTTATTCTCCTAAGGATGAATTCATAAATGAGATAGCACACCACAAAGGTGAACAGTGTAATGGCTATGAATTGTAACATAGGATGAATTTCCAATGGTAAAATTATCAATGCGCCAGCAAACAATACAAACATATGAATAATATATACTGGGTAGGCAGCTTTACTTAAATAGCTTAACAATGCGCTTGGCTTGTTTAGGTAATGATATCCCAAACCAAAAACCCCAAATATCCAGCAGTTTGATTCTATGGCGGTAATAGCATGAGAGGATATCATTTCAAATCCAGTGAACCGAATTGTATATAAAACAGCCGCTATACCAATATACAACCATTTCCACTTCGAAACGGTTTGCCAAAATTCTTTACCGCTATAGACAAAAAGAAAACCAAAAAAGAAAGCAAGCAGCCCAATAAAAAACCCATGCCAGGTCTGGGCATACAATTCGAAAAGCTGAGGCTTAACCATGACTGTTTCGATAACAAAAAATACAGCGATAGATAATGGACCTATTGGATGTTTCATTAACAAAGAAACTGCTTTCCTGAATCTTCCATTTTCATTTTTCTTCAAATAGAAAAAAACTGGTGACAATAAAAGAACATAGATAAAAATATTCCCCAAAAACCATAAATGACCACTATGTGGATAATAACTCAATGGCAATTTATAGTATTTCTGAAAAATATACATATGTATTGGTGCTATTGCAAAGAAGCCAAAAACAAATGGTAAAAGAATTCGCTTCATTCGTTCTAAAAGTAGTTGTTTCCAGTTTCTTTTTTTCATGGCGAAACAGAGTCCCATACCTGAGACATAGAATAAAAGAGGAATCCGCCAAACATTAAGCATTGTCATAGGTGTCCACAAACCTGCTACCGAATTTTCACTTTTGATAAACCCAACAAACATAGCCCATGGCTGGAATATTATGGCTATATGATAAATTAGCAGTAAACCAATTGCAATTACTCTTAACCAGTCAATGTCAAATCTTCTTTCTGGTGTCATTTGTAGTATTTTTATAATTTATTATTGTAACATCACTGCAATGACAGGACGTGCTTTTTCCAGCTTATTCATGTCAAGCGCAAAGCCAAAGGGTGCTAATTGTTGTTTAAGCATTTCATAAACTGGCTTCATCTCAGCAAAATCTCCCATCACCGTTTCTCTTGGTGTAGCATTAAAATTATTGCGTATTGTTTTATCCGCTTTAGCATCAATAAGCATCTGCACAATTTCGATACGACCAAAGAATGCTGCAGCATGTAAAGCAGTTGATCCATCATTGTTTTTTATAGATAAATCTGCGTTAGCAGCAATAAGTGCTTTGGTTATCTCAGGTTTATTAAAGGTTGCGCTAGAGATTAAAGGTGTTGAACCACTCATTGCATCTTTCTCATTAATATTAGTTCCTGCTTCAATATGTTGTTTAACCACTTCCAGATTACCAGATATTACTGCTGTGTGAATATCTATACTTGGCTTAGCTACTGATGTACTGGCTGTGGTGTTAGTACTTGTGGTGGCATTCGTGTTTTTTCCAGACTGAGCGCAAGCAGTCGTAAATAAAATAATAATGAGTGAAATGGTGATTGCCTCTTTTAAGGACTTAATTTTTGTTGATTCCATGATCTTAATTTTAATAATTATTATGTGATTTTTTCTTTCCACAAAGATCTGACAACAATTAAGATGGTTTCAAACACCTATGAGGCTTTATGTATAAAATTTGCAGCAGCAATAAAAACTATGAAGCAGAAGTATCAATTATGACGCAAGTGATGATTTTCTCCATAGAAATGCTCCGGGGCACAGCAGTATGAAATTTGAATAAAATTTTCTACTTTCGCCATAGTATAAAATAACATGTCGAACCCATCATTTCAAGGAGAATTTATTGAACGAGCTGAAGCCATCATTCTGGAGAATATCTCTAATGATAAATTTGGGGTTTCTGAACTGGCGAACCTCATGAATATGAGTCGTTCAAATTTGTTGAGAAAAATTAAAAAGCAAACACAACTTTCTGCAAGTCAATTTATTAGTCAGGTTCGCCTGCAAAAGGGCATGGAGCTATTAAAAGAAACTGAGCTAACCGTTTCTGAGATTTCCTATCAGGTTGGTTTTGGAAACACTTCCTACTTTATCAAATGTTTTCGAGAATATTATGGATACCCGCCGGGAGAAGCCGGAAGGGGAGACTTCAAGCTAAATGATTCGGGTCAAATCGACCTGTCTTCCCGCACGCACCAGTTGGCCGCCATTATGTTTACCGATATCAAGGGGTATACAGCCTTAATGCAGCGTGATGAAGTTCAAGCCATTGAATTCAGAAACCGGCACCGGGAAGTTTTCAAGGCGGTCACTAAAAAATTCCACGGTAAAATCTTACAATACTACGGAGACGGTACTTTGAGCACTTTTTCGAGTGCTATCGATGCCGTAAGGTGTGGAATTGAAATGCAGCTGGCTTTTCGTCAAGAGCCTCATATTCCTGTCAGAATTGGTATCCACACCGGCGACATTGTCGTCAGCAAAGATGAAATCATAGGTGATGGTGTAAATGTAGCTTCCAGAATTGAATCCCTGGCGGTTGCAGGCAGCGTTTTTATTTCAGAAAAAGTATACGACGAAGTTAAAAATCAGGCGGGAATCCAAACGCTTGCCTTGGGCGTATTTGAGTTGAAAAACGTGTATAAGCCCATGGAGGTGTTTGCCATAGCCAACCCCGGACTGGCTGTTCCTACAAGTGAGGACATCGCCGGCAAATTAAAATCCGGTTCACTAAATGGTAAAAAGGAATCCGAAGAGGCTGGAAAAAAGCGCCTACTCAAATGGGCTTATATCCTATTGCCTGCGCTATTAATCGCCTTGCTGATATTCACTGTGGATATATTTCAATCAAACAAACAGCCCAATCTGACTGCCAAACAAAACAGTTCTAAAAAATCCATAGCCGTATTACCATTCATTAATGACAGCAACGATTCCACCAATATTTATATCATCAACGGTTTAATGGAATCTATACTCAATAACCTGCAAAGGATTGAAGACTTACGCGTAATCAGCAGAACTTCCGTTGAAAAATACCGCAACCATGCAAAAACGATTCCTGAGATAGCTGAAGAGCTGAATGTACAATATTTTGTAGAAGGCAGCGGGCAAAAAATCGGCAGCAAAATATTATTGAATATTCAGTTGATAGATGCTCAAAGTGATAAGCACCTTTGGTCGGAACAATACAACAGAGAAACTAAGGACGTTTTTCAATTGCAAACGGAGGTCGCAAAAATAATTGCAGATGCCATAGAGGCAACAGTAACACCTACTGAATTGGCGCAACTTGATAAAAAGCCTACTGAAAATCTATTGGCTTACGATTATTTCCTTCAAGCGCTGGAGCCATTTAATACAGAAACGAAAGAAGGCTTAGAAGCGGCTATCCCCCTTTTTGAGAAAGCTATAGAACATGATCCGCAATTTGCACTTGCCTATTCAAAAATTGCTATATCGTATTATTTTTTAGACGTATTCCACGTGGAAAAAAAATACACCGATATCATTAATAATAATGCAGACAAAGCCTTGCTTTATGATCCCAAATCTGCCGAAAGCCTCATAGCCAAGGCACTTTATTATATGAATATTCAGGAGTATCGATTGGCTTTACCTCATTTAGAAAAGGCCTTGGAGTATAATCCTAACTCATCCGCTGTGGTTCAAATGCTTTCAAATTTATACGCCCATAGCATTCCTAACACTGCCAAATTTTTGAAATATGCGTTGAAAGGAATACAGCTTAATATTGCCGCTAACGATTCTATTGGCAAAAGCTATATCTATTTGCAACTTGGCAATGCACTTATCCAAACTGGTTTTACAGATGAGGCCTTGAAGTATATTAATTTATCTCTAGACTATTATCCTGAAAATGACTTTGCTCCGTATTTAAAAATATTTATTCAGTATGCTAAGGATGAAAATTTGGAACAGACTAAAAAGTTATTGGTCAGAGAATGGAAAAAGGACACTACTCGCCTGGATATTATGCAGGAAGTAGCAAAGTTTTATTATTACCAGGAGGAATATGATAGTGCTTTTTATTACTATGAAAAGTATGTAAATATTAAGCAGAAAGAGGGACTGAATATTTATCCTCAGGAAGATCTTAAGATTGGAATCGTTTATGAAAAAATGGGCTTGGCTAAACAAGCTGCCGATTTTTATAATGCTTATGCTGTTTATTGTGAAAATGATAAATCTATATATCAACCGGCAAGTATGGCGATGAAGTACTTGCACGAAGGAGAGTTTGATTTGGCTATTGAGCAACTCAACGTTTTTGCAGCGAACAATAATTACCAATACTGGATATTGTTATTTCTGGAAATAGATCCACTAATGAAAAACTTAAGAAACCATCCTAAATATGATGAAACCCTACAAAAAATTAAAAATCGCTTTTGGAAAAATCAAACTCAATTGAAAAAATCATTAGAGGATAACGGACTGATATAATCTATGATGGAGGGCTTGTCTAAAACCAAAATGACTTCCCTAAATCTGACACTTATCAATACCCTTTCCCTCAGTTTAGAATAAAGTCTAATGAAGTGTTGAATAATTGAACTTAAGGTCCATTTTCCATTGTTATTTAGAGCTTAGTTTTTCTTGAC